>SKXL01000168.1 GCA_007128425.1 Balneolales bacterium
AAATGGATGGAGGAGACCGCAGATGGAGCGGAAGAGCGGCAATCCGAGGTTTACGGTACCTTCCGTGGTGCACGCGATCACCGTATCGATATGTGTTGGGATGGGAGCTGAGTGGTGTTTGCGGACCTCTGACTGTTACCCGAGGTGAGCTGGTACTCGCGAACCTTGGTTGCCCCGCCGGAACCGCCATCGCTGCAGCCGGTCCACACCAAGCATGGCACCGGTCAACAGGAACGGCCAGACCAGGAGCGCCAGGATGCCGTGGGCCCACCCTCGCCGCACCTGAAGGGCGTAGTCTGAGCTTACGAACTTCGTCACGGCGTCCACGGCGGGGATGCTCGCCCCGATGATCAGCGTGACGGTCGCCAGTGCGGTCTTTCGCTTGAGTCCGGCCTCGGCCATGGAGGCCCCGAAAAGCGTATGAGCAAGCGGATCTATTATTAAAATTGAGAATTATTGCCTGAATGAACAAGAACCATCGAGTTGGCAAACATTAAGCAATAGTATTTCATTCAGTCCTTGATATGACATCAAAATATCCCGAATTACTGATCAGGTAAATACTTGAAAACTACCAGAAAGTGAAGCGAATATGCGGAACGGTGAAGAATTTGGCCGAAACAACACGAGCGGGCCGACATAGACAAATGCCACAGGTTCTCATCGCGTGGCGGTTTTAACGGCCGATACGATAGAGGAATTGTTGTTTTTGAATTCTTTTATGATCTTGGTAGGGAAAGCCAAGTCTTAAATAATCAACATCTAATGAATCGGATTTTCTGGAATCATGCAGAATGAAAAAGAGATGAGTCTGTCGCAACGGGTCAAAAGAAAGTGGGAGACATTCACCAAACACGAAAGAGCGGGTATCTGCATACTGATCATTTTTATCCTGGGGGTGGTGATATTTGGACTCGGGACCGAAATCGGCAAGGCTCTTTACCTGGCTTTTGGAGGATGAGGTCATGGTAGGGCGGATGTCAGGTCGACGTCGTAAAAGACCTCCAGGTCGACGTCCCGGTAGATGGTGAATATTTCGTTGTCAAAAAGGCTCATGGGCATTGTGTTGTTGGATGGAGCCCCAAACGATCCGCATGGTTGCTTTTTAGGATAATGAATGAATCATAAAGGCATCTCATCTTCCTCAGGGTGGAGGAAGGTCATTTTATTGATGCATCAGGTCGGAAAACTCAGTCCGGAATAGCGTATTCCAGCAATTCCCATAGATCGCTGTAATTGCGCTCACGGATGGCGTCGGCAAATTCATCAAACTCGTCGACATCCATTTGCGGGTGGACCTCCCTTATAATGTCTCGCGTAATGCCCATTTCGATCTGTTCCAGATCACTGTAAAAATCGGTTGTGATGAAATTGAAAGGCGTTTCTACTCCGGTTGGAAAGACAAGCCGGTGGAACTCCCATCCATCCATCCTGCCATTTTGCATCTGATGTGTGTGAAGGGGACCGGCGATTTCCGTTTCCAGGTTCAGATAGTCATCCAGTCTGCCGGCAGTCGCATTCATGTAATTGACGTTTTTGTAACGGCTTGGAGTGTGCTGCACCCCGTCATTAACGATCGATTCGGTGTTCCAGATTTCGGTATGAACAACGTGTTTGCTCGGCTTCTTCTTTCCCAGCGCGGTACGGTATTCCGAAGTATTCAGTTGGTTTTCAGTTTGCAGGTCATTCAGAGAGGAGGCCATTATCACCGAAACAAAATTATAGGACTTGCTTTTGTCGCCGCTGTATGGAACCCGGTAAAAATGCCAGCGCTGAATCTCGCCGGACTCCACCCGTTGCTTCTGGACCTGCTTGTATCCGTATTCCACGCTTGCCAGAAAGCCGTTCATGTCGGCAGGTTCAACCTGCATGTATTCTACTTTGAGCCAGGTGTCCTCGCTCATTGATTGTGCTTGTAACGAATAACTGGTGATAAATAGTAGAAAAATGGTAAATATGATTTTCATCGTTTTGATTGTCGATTTTAGGTTAACAATGGTGCTTGGTGGTTTCTTAAAGCAGTTAAGTTTGATGTCTCCGAATTGCCGGGCTGGTGTCGCTTTGGCACCTGGCCATTCCAACGAAAAACTCGGCACGTACTTTGCATATGCAGCGCAGGACTTTGGTTGAATATAATACAAGATGTATTCAAATTCAGCCTGTGCATCAGGGATGTATCGTACTTGATATTCCAGCAACGGGATATTTTCTGAAATTGCAATGCGAACCCCATATCTTAACATACAGTGCAACTGTTGCCAGTTGATGAGGAATGTTCAGGATATGCGAAAATTCATACCGATATTCTGTTTTACAGCCTTTTTCTGTGTGATAACCTCTTCCGGGTATACACAGCCTCAATATCTGTATCTGAATGAGGTCATGTCTTCGAATGCCACAACCTCGCATGATGAAGATGGTGATTTCAGCGACTGGATTGAGCTGTACTATGCCGGTGATGAACCACTAAAATTGTGGGGGTTTGGACTGTCGGATAACGGGGAGGATCCCTACAAATGGGTT
>SKXL01000256.1 GCA_007128425.1 Balneolales bacterium
GAACTGGACAATGTTACGGATATCGTCCTGAAAAACCGGTTTGTTTTTGCAGTCGGGGAAGGCTCGGCGTTTCTTTCGGTTATCGATGCAGGCAATCCGGGAGAACCGGAACTACTGGGAAGGGTGACACATCCCGATATTATGCAAGCTGGCGGACTGACGCTTCACCCGGGGGAAGCGTATCTCTATATTGCGGTTTCCGGCAGGGATGGAGAAGCCGCCATTGCCGTTGTCGATATATCGAATCCCGCATCCCCGTTTCTTGAAAATCGAATTGCACACCCTGATATGACACCCGGAAGCAGTTTTTATCAGCAAGGCAACTATCTGTATCTGTCGGGCCGGGACGATAATTCGGTGATGATATTTGATGTATCCAATGCAGCCCGGCCGAGGCTGGTCCGCCGGCATACGGACGATGAGCTGCTGCGTCCACGCGGCATAACGGGAAAGGACAACAAGCTCTTTGTCAACTCCTCAGGCAATAAAACAATCGTTGCGTTTGATATTTCTGATCCGGCGTCACCTGAAAAAGTTGGCTCACTTTTTCATCCCTTTCTTACCGGGGTACGCATGGGTGCGCCGGCAGATAACCGTCTGTTGGTTACATCCTGGCAAGGATCCGGTGTTTTTTTAATTGATGTTTCGGATCCTTCGGCCATGCAATTGGCCGACAGTAAATTCCATCGATCGCTTTCGGGCGCTCATGGCATTGCTGTGGACGGACAATTTGTGTACGCGACAGGGACTATCACCGGTGGCATTGTGGTTTTAAGTATGACTGAAACTGTCGAAACCGAAGCACAGTCAGAAACCGGAGATACAACGTTGGGCAGCCATTTGTTTGAACATCACGGTACGGCTGTAGCTGTAAGTCGTGCATTCGGTGCCGCTGCAACGGCAAACAAGCACGGGCAGCGACTGGTCTTGATATGGTTAGGGGATCATAATGAAGGGGCGAGACGCAAGTATATCGTCAATGTAGATACGGGTGTACAAAAAGAGGTATCGATTGATTTGCCCGTTTGGGATACGTCACGCGGTGTTTATCTCTCCTCCCGGAATCTCTGGTATGCCAATTTTGCGTACCGTTTTTATGAATTTGATCCGGATGAACTGGACTTCAGCTTTATCACCGAGACGGAGGGCAGGCGTTCCTATGCACTTGTCGAAGACCGGCATGGCAGAATCTGGGGAGCGCAGAATCCCGAAATGCATCTCATCCGTTTTGATCCTTCGACCAGGGAAATAACCGACTTCGGCCGGCTCAACAGGGAAAACTGGCCTCAGTATGCGCGAACAGTAGCGCTGGATGAACAGGGCTGGGTCTATGCCGGAATTGGGGCTGTAAATGCACAAATTGTTGGTTTTCATCCTGAAACAGGAGAAACAAGAAAATATATTCCGGAAGACAGGCGTACAACCGGCAGCGGAAGGGTGATCCTGGGTATCGACAACCGTGTTTATGCCCATGCGCCGGAAATGGGATGGTTCCTGCTTGAAAACGGAGATGCACAACCAATCGACAGGATGCCTGTTGACCCTGCGCCACTGCCGGCCGGATATCACTCCACGGCTGTTGACAGCTTTCCCGATGGCAGCAGGATAAGCACCCTGGATGTACCCAATCGAACCCTGGTTATTGAGGAAGTGGACGGCTCCCTGAAGGAAATTACCCTGGATTATGATGCGCCCGGCGCTCGCATCTATTCGATGACACTCGGGTCGGACGGTGCAATTTATGGTGGAACAGGCCAGCCGACCCATGTCTTCCGCTACGACACGAAAACAGGCGAGCTCACGGAAGAGCACATGTACCCCGGAAACCATCTGAATGCGATGATAACCAGGGGTGACCTCATTTACGCGGCACACTATTCGGGTGCGCGCATCTATTGGTATGACATAACCAGGCCATGGATGCCGGATGATACGGAAAATCCGAATCCGGCCGCTTTTCCCGGCAATGCCCTTCCCGAGCTGAGAAGACCGGCGGTTCTGGAAGCGCATCCCGATGGACGCCATCTGGTCATGGGCGGGACGCCGCGCGGCGGCCGGTCGGCGGGTGGGCTGTTCATCTTCGATTTGGAGAATATCGAGGGGGAGATTATTCCCCATCAGGATCTGGTTGAAAACCTGAGCACGAAGGCCATTGTATTTCTGCCTGATGGCAAACTCTTGGGTGCTGCGTCTGCACGGCCGGGAACAGGAGGGGAGAAGGTGGCTGATGAAGCCGCTTTATACATCATGGATTGGGAGACAAGAAAAGTGTTATGGCATGATGTGATACTGCCGGGGAGGGAAGAGATTCCCGACATCATTGAAGGTCCGGATGGCCTCATCTATGGTATTGCCGATGACGCCACACTATTTGTCTTTGAGCCTGCAACACGCAAGGTGATCCATGAAGAATCTCTTGCTCATTATGGCTTACCCGCCGGGTCCCAGGCCCCAAGAATCATGACAACCGGTCCCGACGGTACCATCTACATCCTTTTTCGCAGAGCTATCATCGCCCTGACACCGGAAACCTTCGAACATCACAAGTTTGCCGAAAGTCCGGTTGAAATCGAAACAGGAATTATCATGCACAAGGGTCGTCTCTATTTTTCAACCATGACCGACCTTTGGAGCATTCAGATTCCCGAGTAATGACCATTTTTCTCCAACAACTAAAAAATATCATGGCTCCTGTATATAACCTGGTTAAGTATTCTCCATACCGGACTGTAATTTTCCTGTTGCTGGCATCATTGGTGTCAACCTGTTCGGCATTGGCCATGGAACGTCCGGCATGGGATGATGTGCGTGTTTTGCATATCAACAGGGAACAACCTCATACCAGCATGATGGTCTTTCCCTCAAAAGAGGAAGCCCGCGTTCATGACCGTGACCGGTCTCCATGGTTCCGGTCGCTAAACGGTATCTGGAAATTCCATTGGGCTTCCAAACCGGATGAAAAGCCCCGGGACTTCTATCGCAACGATTTTGATGACAGCGGTTGGGGAACCATAAAAGTTCCTTCCAACTGGGAACTGGAAGGGTATGGTATCCCGATTTACAGCAATATCCGGTATCCGTTTGATATCTCGGAGTTGCGGGCACCGCTTGACTGGAATCCGGTGGGGTCCTATCGTCATCATTTTGTGCTTCCGGATGAGTGGGATGGGAGACAGGTTTTTATCACATTTGACGGTGTTTCTTCCGCTTTTCATGTGTGGGTCAACGGAGAGCATGCCGGGTACAGCCAGGGAAGCCGCACACCGGCAGAATTTAACATCACCAGCTACCTCAAAGCAGGTGATAATCAGATTGCCGTAGAGGTTTACCGGTGGAGCGACGGCGCCTATCTGGAGGACCAGGATTTCTGGAGGCTCAGCGGTATTTTCCGGGATGTGTACCTTTGGACCACACCCAACAGACATATCCGGGACTTTGTGGTCACTTCCACACTGGACGATGGTTTCCGTAACGGTATTTTCAGCCTCGAAGGCGAAATTGCCTTGTATAATGACTTGACAAGGGATGAGGTTACGGTAGATGTTGCGCTGTATGACCATGATAGCCGTCAAATCATCAATAAGCGTACCACCTTGCTTGCCGATGGAGACCTTACCTCATTTCGGATTGAAGAAAGCATCATAAGGGAGGTTAATCCCTGGTCTGCAGAAATCCCTTATCTGTACGATTTATATATCTCGCTTCGGGATACGGAGGGACAAGTGCTGGCGGTAATTCCACGCAAAGTCGGATTCCGAAGGGTTGATATCTCAGGCGGGCGTATCAGGATCAATGGCAAGCCTGTGCGTTTCAAAGGTGTGAACCGGCATGAACACAGTCCCGAAACGGCACACTATGTCACCCGGCAGGATATGGTGGAAGACATCATCCTGATGAAACAAAACAACATCAACTCGGCACGGACATCACACTATCCCAACCATCCCCTCTGGTATGAACTTTGCGATAAATACGGTTTGTACGTAATCGATGAAGCCAATATTGAAACACATGAGTTTGGGGCATTTGACCCGGAAAACCTGCTGGCCAACGACCCCGGATGGAAAGAGGCATATATTGAGCGTGTGAAACGAATGGTGTACCGTGACCGAAACCACCCGTCCGTGATCATCTGGTCATTGGGCAACGAAGCCGGTGAAGGTTCCAACATCAAAGCGGTGTACGACTGGGTGAAAGCGACGGATCCGTCCCGGCCCTTTCACTATGAAGGCACTACGTTTCCCGGTAATTTTTTCCATGCCGATATCGCTTCCTGGATGTACGCGCCGCCGGAGCAGTGTGAACGTTGGATCAGCGAGCAGCCCGATATACCTCTGATCCTGTGTGAATATACCCATGCCATGGGCAACAGCAACGGCAGTATGGATGCGTACTGGAAGCTGATCTATGAAGACAACAACTTCCAGGGCGCTTTTGTCTGGGATTGGGTAGACCAGGGTATACGACAACCGGTACCGGGGCCCTATCGCAGCATATCGGGTCTGGATGATGTGTACGTATATGGAGGTTGGTTTGAGAACCGGCATGGCATCCAAAATGACGGAAATTTCAATATGAATGGGCTGGTTTCCGCTGACCGAACCCCCCATCCGGCCCTGTACGCCCTGAAATATTTCCATCAGTTTGCAAGCGTTGAGCCGGTTGACTGGGACAGGGGGCTGTTTCGTGTTTTGAACCGGTTTGATTTTCTCACGCTTGGTGAAAAGCTTGCCGGTAAATGGGAGATAATTGAGGACGGTGTGCCGATTACGGGTGGCATGCTGCCGGACCTGAACATTGCTCCCTGGGAGAGCAAGGAGGTTGTTCTGCCGCTTCAGCGAGTTCGTTTCAGAGAAGGGCGGGAATATCATGTGAATTTCAGCTTTATCAACCGCAAAACCACCTTCTATGCGGAAGAAGGGTATGAAATGGGATGGGAGCAGTTCCGTGTGCCGGGCAGCGCGTGGCCGAAGCTGCAAGAACCAGGCAAGACGGCACTTCTTCAGGTTGGGATGAATGACAATCATTTTGCCGTGGCAGGACAGGGGTTCCATGTTGTGTTTGACGTGGTTCAGGGACTCATGGAGTCCTACTATCTGGATGGGATGAAAGTGGTCTCCCGCGGCCCGAAAATTGATTTCTGGCGCGCTCCAACCGATAATGACCGGGCGGTGATTCGATCCGCCGATGCGGAAGAGTATTGGGTCCCTCCAACGGAAAAAGACCTTGAGGCGATGCAGGCTGCGAGTGAATTCGATATGATGCGATGGAGAGGAGCCCATCTTGCCCTGGTGGACAAGGTCCTGATCAATGGTGAAGAGCATGATGGCTGGACACTTAACAGGGCACCCTTGATGGAGCATGTTTCGGTCCGTTTTGAATTGAAATTGCCGGCCATTAATGCGAGAGCGTCCGTGCTGTATGAAATTTATCAGAATGGCGCAGTGGACGTTACCACGGAATATATGCCGGGTCCAGCCGGGTCGGTTCCGGGCTACATGCCCCGTTTTGGAAACCGGATGAAGCTTGCCCCGGGTTTTGATACCATTGCCTGGTATGGCAGAGGGCCCCATCCAACCTATGCCGACCGCAATGTGGAACGAGTCGGAATAAATCACTCCACGGTGGCTCAGGAGTGGGTGGATTATTCGCGTCCACAGGAAAACGGCAACAAAATGGATGTACGCTGGGTCACAATGACAGACAATGATGGAACCGGACTGAAGTTCACCGGTGCACCCCTGATCAATTTCAGTGCTGCCCATTATTCAAGGGAAGAGATGGAAACCAGCCGGTATACCTTCGAGATGGAACCGCTGAAAAGTGTATTTCTGAATATTGACCTTAAGCAGATGGGTGTCGGCGGATATAACAGCTGGACCGCTCGTGCACTACCGGAGAAGGACTTTCGCATCAGAAACGAACCGATGAAGTACACCTATCGGATGGAGCCGGTCAGATGAAGGCAGACCTTTATCCAATTTATTAACAATTATTTACGCATTTTGTAAATATTCGAAATTTCTGTTTGGGTTACATAAATTTAATTTCAGTTTTTATCTAAAAGATTTGTTAATTGGAGTATCTTGATGTAAAAGTTCTAAAAATTACCACATGCTTATGCAAGGTGTTTTATGGGAACGATAAAAAGTGAGTGGAGCGAAGATTGCACCGGTAATAATTCGGGAAAAGGGGGTAAGAGACCCGAAATGTCGAATACGCCTGCACGGGATTCAGCTGCCGTTCATTTTCCTGTGGATATCGAGGCATTCACCATGATCTACCGTCAATACTATTCGGGCTTGTGTGATTTTGTCTGCTGGTACACGAAGGATCCAGATACATCGAAAGATATTGTCCAGGATGTTTTTCTTACTATCTGGAAAAACAACGAAAGCATTAAATTTGTAGGCAGTATCCGGTCCTATTTGTATACATCGGTCAGAAACCGGGCATTAAACCTTATTAAACGCAAAAGTCTGGAGAGGAATTGGGCAGAATACCAATACCAAATGGATGTGCCGGAGAGTGTCACTCCCGAAGACCATATTCTGGAATTAGAACTCAGCAACAAGATCGGCAAAGTGTTGAACAGTTTGCCACTTCAACGAAAAAGAATCTTCATGCTTAGCAGGGATCATGATCTCAGTTACCGTGAAATTGCCGATTTACTTGAAATCTCCATAAAGACTGTGGAAACGCAAATAAGCAGGTCACTTAGTAAAATCAGACAGGAACTTAAAGAGTATTTATGAGCAATCATTGCCCTGTTCCCATACGACGCAAGCGGTGGATCATTTTGGGAGCAGCAATTATCACCATATCCCTATTTGGACAGGCTTTTTCTTATGTCCCGAATATCCACCGTTATACAACAGAACACTGGATTGTCGCACTTATGGAGGAGCGAACAGAGGCGTATTCGTTCTCCATTTACGAAGAAACGGAACAAAGGGCGCTGCAAGAGCTGACCGATCGTATAAAGTGGTGGCCGGAAGAATTTGGAACCGCTGCCTATGCCGATGTAATTACCAATATGCTTCAGGTGGATGAAAAACCGCTGTCGCTGGCTGTGCAGTGGCGCAGTATCATTCGTGAGGCCTATCATCCTGATGAATTGCATCAAAGAGCAATGGAAATATTGCAATACGCAGGTGCCCGGGTTTACAAAGACCAGATGATATCACAAGGCGATGAGGCTGTATTTGACAGACTGTTGCAAGACTTTCCTTTTTTAAGTGAATTGATTGATGCAGAAGAAGCAGCTATGTCACCGGAAAATGCGCTGCCCCGGATTCAGGATGCAAGGAATAAACTGGCTTATGGACAGGATCCCGAACGCTTGAAAGCGCTGATTTCCATGGAGCGGCTCGGCTGGGATATTGTGAACGCTCTGAAAGGGGAAAGGGAGTTATTTGATATCTTTGCAGATATTCTTGACATATTTGAATCCACCCTGGAGCCCAGGGTCTGGGAAAAGGCATATGATGCTACCCATCAGATTTTGGGCATCCTTGAAAATCAGCAAGTTCCGGAAAAGCATGTGTTCCGGTCGGAATTGGACCGCAGATTGCTACCGGCTTTTCCCGGGGCGGCAGGGGCCGGAAAATATGCTCGCGGCGGCAGGGGAGGGGATGTGTACCAGGTAACCAACCTGAATGATTCGGGTCCCGGAAGTTTGCGGTATGGACTCATGACTGCGGACGGACCCCGCACTATTGTATTCAATGTCGCCGGCACCATATATCTCGAGTCTGGTATCAATGTCAGCGACAAGCCTTTCCTCACCATTGCTGGTCAAACGGCACCGCCTCCCGGCATAACCATTGCCTACTCCAGTGTTGGATTTACTCGTTGCCATCATCTTATTTTGCAGAATATCCGCTTTGCCCCCGGTGATATATATACACGGGATGGCAGCGAAGATCATCCCGATTTTCGTGACCGGGGAGGGATGGACGCTCTCAGGGTAAGGGAGAGCAATTTTGTGATGATTGACCATGTGGTTGCCAAATGGGCTTCCGAACAGACCTTGTCCACCACAACCGGATCTTCCGGTGGCCGGCTTCCGTCGCACCCGAACAACCGCAACCTGACGGTTCAATACTCTGTGATTGCGGAATCGTTTATAGAGGCAGACCATAATAAAGGCGTCCGGGGATTCGGCACGCTGCTTCGGGGCAGCCACAGTCTCACCTGGCATCACAACCTGTTTGTACACAACCGGTCACGAGTGCCCGCTTTGCGGGACCTGAGAGCCGACTGGGTAAATAACGTTCTTTTTAACGGAAATATCGGCTATGCTAACGAACGGTCGCAGATGAACATGAATATGGCGGGAAATGTATACATTCATGGTCCGGATGATCCCATACCATATGGAATGCAAACCGAATCCGCATTCTATCCGGGGGCGCCATATCATTACATTTATCATTCGGGACCGGACAGGCTGGACCGCAACTATCATGACAAGAACCCGGACAGGCCTTTTGAACTGATCCCGGCCGGGGATGATTTTATTGGATACGGCGAATACACCCGGTTTGATCAGCCGCTGCCTGTTTCAGATTTTCAGATACAGACCGGCCGTCAGGCGTATATAGATGTTCTGAGCAGATCCGGCATCCAGAACCGCGACATGCACGATCATCGCATTCTCCGGGAGGTCATCAGCAAGACAGGCAGTTTCATCAACCGTCAGTCGGAATTAACGGATATGTATGGCATTGAGCCTTGGCCGGAACCGCCGGTGCGGAAAACCGTTAAAAGTACATCAGCTGATGGCATATCCGACGACTGGAAAGCCCATCGCGGCATTGATATTAACAGAGCCGTCAATAATGTGCGTACGGCGAACGGATACACCTGGCTTGAGAAATATCTTCATTCGCTTGCACCATATGCCCACTCGCCGGGTTTTACCCATAAAACTGAACTTATTCCGCATGAAGTGGTAAAGAGAGAGGGGGCGTGGATTCTCCTGTTTGATTTGTCCGGTCTGCAACCCGGTTCCTTTCTCGGAGCAAAGCTGCGAATGGAAGCATCATCCATGCTATCTGACAGAGGAGCAACGCCGGTAAAAGTTCTGGCAATGGACTATCAGTGGAAAGGGATGGATCGGTTTCCGGGCTACAAGGAGACGGCCGGTGTTCAGCATCTGCTTGAGATAGGAACTATTGATCTCGTCCGCACGAACAAGAAAGTTGAATTTGATAATCCCAACCTCGCCGTACTGCTTAACCTGGGGGCATTTCATCCCGATGATCCAAACAACCGTTTTATTACACTGATTGTGAGTCCCGATTCACAGGAGATAACCCTGAACAACATTCGCTTGATCGTTGACGCTGTTACCGGTTGTCACCAGAAGTTGGACCGATAACCAATATAAAATCATTTTCGAATCTGGATGTAAGGGTAAATCCCGATACGATTGTCCCAATGTAAAGACCTGCAGTTATCGACCATGGGGTTCGATCGATGAATTTTTCAGGTCGCAACAGTCATGTTAAAACTCCCTGGAAAATGCAGGGTGATACAGGCTCCGGATGTGGACGGAATCCGTCATGGTATGAAAGAGCATAGCATAGAAATTAAATAATGCAGCATGGCCATATGAATATGGATCACAAAATCATAAGATACATTTCCGGAGCTTGTTCCGATCAGGAGGCATATGATTTGGAACAGGAAATGAGAGATGATCCGCGCCTTAAGAGGAGGGTGGTTGAGACCAGAAAAATATGGAGTCTAAAGCAAAACTTGCGAAGGAAATGGAATGTAGA
>SKXL01000063.1 GCA_007128425.1 Balneolales bacterium
ACCGTTCACGATAGCGACTGCTGAATGCCGGGTCCTCGAAAAGTCGTGTATACCATCCATTGAGATACCGTTCCTCCCCATTTGAACCGTGTTCCACAAGTTCTTCGTAGTACCAACCCCATGTTTCACAACTGTTTGGCATTCGACCTATACGGGTGTTGCCCATGCTGATGTTCCAGTCCCAAAGCGGGCCCATGACAAGACGCGCATTTCTGTCCTTGTACATGTAAGTGCTTTTACGGTAGCCGTCCATCTCCTTGAGCCCTTCGGTGATCAGGTGGTAGTCAACGAACGACTCGGGTTCCATCCAGGCGGCGTAACCTTTTTCCGGATCGGTGAAATCGTCGCCGAACAGGGCCGCCTCGAGGCCGCCAATGTAGTTGTTGATCCAGTCGAGCTGCTGGGAGGTGATGTCTTCGTGCTGCGGTCTGACCAGCCGGAATCGGGTATTTCGAGTGGTGCCGGTGACATGGGTTTCGTGGTCGTCATGGTTCAGGATGTACCCGCCTGTGATTTCGGGCTCCTGGTTGTCTTCGGCGCCCAGCTTGGCCACATTTACCCGGTTGTTGTCCCATTTGATGCGTTCGACCAGCATATAGACCCCGTGGTAGTGGTCCATGGTGACCGGACCGTCGCCCTGATGCTTGAACAGTTCGACGAAGCGGGTACGTGGGGCATAACGGCCCATATCCCGAAACAGGCGATAGGCAACAGCATTGCGAACCAGAGTTCTGTCATCCCAGGGGGCGTGCATGATCCAGTTGTTTTCCGACGGCAGCCCGAGAATCGACTCATTGCGGTTTTCGTCGTCCTCACCAAGCAGGCGGACTCCGAACTGTCTTTTTGGGAAGCTCATGGAACTTTGACCGCGGTAATTGGACTCGGATCTGCCATGAACGTGCAGGTCATCATTAAGCAATCTCGCCCGACCGCTGTAATCTGTGTCTATTACGGAAAAATAGACCATGGTCCGTTCACAATTCGTACCCGACTCTGGTGGATCGTCTTCACACATGGAGACCATGGTTTCATCGTGCTCATTGACAATGACCAATGGAATGTCGGAGTCAAATCCGGCCAGCTCTTCATCCAGCTGAATGTACATCCTGGTAACCGAGACGCTGGAATTTCCCTGTGCATCATACGTGCGGGCACGGACAAGTAACGAACCCGATATCTCCAAAGGTGAACCCGGCTCATATATTGCAGAGGAAGTCGCAGGTGTTTCGCCGCCGATAGTATAGTGTATTGTTAAACCATCTTCTGCAGAAAGTTCCAGATCGAAAGGCGTGATATAGGTCGAAGCCTGATGGGAAAATTGTGGCGGTGCAGGCTGAGAAACAGAGGGGTAAGCAGTAACCAGTTCGGTAATAAAAAGAACACCTATCCCAAGCAGTGCTTTAGGCAGTGATTTCATTAGTAAATGTGCAGTCGGGGTTAGTCTGTAAATTATTTCGAGGGAAGATACTGAAAAATGGAAATAAATCCATCCTGTATTACATTATTTTCTGACAGGCCATATAAGCTTCAAATCCTTTACCCATCCAGCACATGCCCCGAAAAGTATTATTTCATATTTTTTTTGAAATTATTTGAATTTTTGCAGGCACATTTCATACATTCGTAGACGTTTGATGGCAACATCACGCATAAATTCTGACTAAAACAGTTATATTTTTTTATACAACACATAACAATTACATGTCCCTGTAATGTACGCGAGCCGGTTGGTAGCCTGCTCGCGTTTTTTTTGGGGGGGGGCGAGTGTTTGCCTTTTATCACGTGATGCCGGCGATATAATTCAAATCAGTGAAAAGGACTTTCCGTGTCACTTAAACATCACTGGCCCTTAAAACCATAATTTTTGTATTTTAAATCATATGTGCCTTTCGAAAATATCCACTTCAGCACTCCCGATACCTTTTTCATTTACAGATTTATCCTGAAACCGACCTGGCCCTGATCCATCCGGATTAATCAATCGGATCTGAGAACCACGCCTATGTTATTCGGAACAAACCTGCAATATGCCAACTCTTACAATAACCGCATCGTATTTGAGATCATCCGTTTGCAAGGTCCGGTCTCACGCATGGACATCTCAAAGCAGACCCATCTGACAGTACAAACCGTGACAAACATCACAAACAAGCCGGCAAAAAGCGGACTGATTCTCGAACATTTAAATGAGCTTATCTATGACCCTGGACGTTACCGCTTTCAAAGCATATGATATCAGAGGAGTATATCCCGAACAGATAAACGCTGAATTCGTCAGGGCACTGGCCCAAGCCTATGCAACACACTTCCGCCCAAAACGCGTTGCCATAGGTTACGATTCACGTCTTTCAAGTCCTGAGCTGGCTTCTGCACTCTCCGATTCTTTTCGGGATTCGGGTGTGGATGTACTTGATCTCGGATTGTGCGGCACCGAAATGGTCTATTTTACCACCGGAATGTATCGCACTGATGGTGGAATTATGATCACCGCAAGCCACAATCCGAAAGAGTACAACGGGTGTAAAATGGTGACTCGCGAGGCCATTCCTGTCGGTGTTGGAAACGGGCTCGCGGAAATAAAAAAAATGGTTCTGGAAAATGGCCCGTTCACTCACATCAGACCGGAACAGCCGGATTATCGAGGTGACTATACCCGGCTTGATATTACCAAAGCGTTTATCTCCTGGCAATTGGACAAGCTTACAACCAGCATCAACCGGGATCTCAAAGTGGTTGTGAATACAGGTAACGGCGCGGCTGGTCCAACCATAAGGCAGCTTGCCGACCAACTTCCATGCGAACTTACACTTGTATTCGAAGAACCTGACGGCAACTTCCCCAACGGCGTGCCTAATCCGATGCTTCCCGACTGCAGGGAAGATACGGCCAGTAACGTGCTGGAGACCGGTGCAGACCTGGGAGTTGCCTTCGATGGCGATTTCGACCGTTGTTTCTTTTTTGACGAAAATGGCCGTTTTATCGAAGGGTATTATATCGTCGGACTATTGGCAGCCCAGGTGCTTAAAAAGCATCCCGGAGCGAAAATTATCCATGATCCTCGCCTGACATGGAACACCATTGAAACCGTGATCCGGATGGGTGGAGTGCCTGTTGAGTCGAAAACAGGGCATGCCTATATTAAGGAGCGAATGCGCCAGGAAAAAGCGGAATACGGCGGGGAAATGTCTGCTCATCACTATTTCCGCAGTTTTTGGTATTGTGATACCGGGCTGATGCCGTTTCTGCTGATTTTGGAATTGCTCGGTACCACCGGGAAACCGATGTCTGTTCTGGTTGATGAAGCCATCAACCGCTACCCGATTAGCGGTGAATGTAATTTTACCATCACCGGAACCGCCGAGGCCGTGATCAGGGCGGTTGAAAAGCATTTTTCAGGCCAGGGCAAGGTCACCCGTCTGGATGGGCTCTCCATTGAATGTGATCGATGGAGATTCAATCTGCGGGGGTCAAATACCGAACCCCTGATCAGGCTCAATGTGGAATCCCGCGGTGATGTGCGGCTCATGGAGGAGAAAAGAGACGAAATAATATCCATAATAAAATCATATCAATAACATGACTCGGTTGCAGTTTGAAAAGGGGATTTCCAAGAAGATCATATTTGAAAAAGTGCGGAAGTATCTGGAAGAAAAAGGGTTCCGAATAGCCGATTCCGATCAAGAACGCCCCTGGGGTGGCTTCTTTGTAATTGATGAGCAACAGGCTCCGGTGTTCATCCGGGAATTCTTTGAACATCTGAGTCCTGCCGATTTTGCAGGATTTGACAAACTGAGCCCGAAATTTTTACTGGTTGCTCCCAGTCAACGGCTGTCATGGCAATATCACCACCGTCGCTCGGAAATTTGGAAAGTAATCAGTGGCACCATTGCGATCTCCATAAGCAACACCGATGAGCAGTGCGAACCCCGTTTGTTATCTCCAGGTCGTGTTGTTGAACTGGAAAAAGGGCAGAGACATCGTCTGATCGGAGTCGATGAATGGGGGATTGTTGCCGAGATATGGAAACACACAGATCCGGAATTCCCTTCCGATGAAAATGATATTGTCCGGGTGGAGGATGATTTTGGGCGGTAAGAGAAAGCGCAGGAGTAAAGAAAGATGCGGGATGACACAACTTTTGACTATTTCGTGCGTATAAAGCAATCAGAATCTGTAAATTTACTGCATACGGTTTTATAATTTTAAAATATTTATCGTTTTTAACCCATGAAAAAACTTGGAACTGCCATAATTTTAACAATTGGTTGGGCCGTATTTATCGGCATCATCACCGTCAGCTGGATCTTCAGTCTATCCGTTTAGTGTACTCTTTCTACACCCCCTTGCACAGGCTTCCCTTTATACTCTTATCTGTTGTGAGTGGCAGAAAAGGTTAGTAGTTTGGTTGTCCATACAAGATGATCCGACGGATTATTCAGGCTTATATGCAACCTTCAACTTCAAAGTGCCATGGATTTTCAGAGAAGGCCTGTCCCGAAATATTACCAGATCTATGAATTGCTGGTTGATGATATACGATCTGACAAATACAGCGATGGTGACCGGTTTCCAAGTGATACCGAACTGGTGAAAAGGTTCAATGTAAGCCGTGGCACAATACGCGAAGCGCTCAAAATGCTTTTGCAGCAGGGATTTCTGATAAGAGAACAGGGCAGGGGAAGCTTCGTCACATATCGGAAGATTCAACAGGATCCGGATCACCTGATCGGATTCAGTGAACTGATGAGACGGAACAACATTGATCCCTCGGCAAAGATCATTGAAAAAGACATTATTAAGCCCAAACCCTGGCTTTCACGCCTGATGCAACTAATGCCGGATGACAAGTTAGTGAGAATTGTCCGGCTCAGATTTGGCGACGATCAGCCTCTCATTATTGAACGCTCCTATTTCAATTACCGGCTATTTGTTCCGTTACTTGACAAGGATCTTGAACATAACTCCATATTCGAGTTGCTTTATCGGCATACCTGCACGGAGCTGGGAGATGCCACGCAAAGAATTGAAGCAATCAGCGCCGGTCAATCGGATCACAAACTTTTGAAAGTACCCATAGGTACACCGCTTCTGCTCATCAAAAGGCTTATTAAAACATCGGCAGGTGAATATTTTCAGTATTCGGAAGATGTTTACCGCAGTGATCGTATTAGTTTCACCACACGAACCATACCTTACGGTACAACGCATGATGTCGATGGACTGCCTTTTGATCTTTCGACAGGCGAGTGGTCTTCGTGACCACGGCAAAAAGTGATGTTTTCTTTCTGGATATGCTTCTATTCAGGTATTAACGCGGTATAAAAAAGTGACATTTTTTATAAATTAACTTGATTCTTTGAAAGCGCTTTTTGATATTACACTCCACTTGTATAGACAATCAAACAATAAAACAACCCATTACCATCATGGCTGAGCAGTATATTCTTTCACTCGATCAGGGTACCACAAGCTCAAGAGCTATTGTTTTTGATAAAAAAGGTGCGATCATTTCCACCGCTCAAAAAGAATTTCGACAAATATATCCCAAAGCCGGGTGGGTTGAGCATGACGGCAATGAAATCTGGTCATCACAGGCCGGTGTTGCCGCCGAAGCGATCACCAAGGTAGGACTGAATGGAACCAATATCGCTGCCATTGGCATCACCAATCAACGGGAAACGACACTGATATGGGACCGTGAAACAGGAAAACCGGTCTATAATGCCATTGTCTGGCAGGATCGTCGCACCTCAGATTTCTGCGATGAGCTGAAAAAGAAACCCGGACTGATTGAAAAAATAAGGCAAAAAACGGGTCTGATTATCGATGCCTATTTTTCTGCAACAAAAATCAAATGGATCCTTGACAATGTTGACGGCGTTCGTGAAAAAGCGGAACAGGGCAGGCTGGCATTTGGTACCATGGATTCCTGGCTGATCTGGAACTTTACACGTGGTGACACGCATGTGACCGATGCAACCAACGCTTCACGCACCATGCTCTACAATATCCACAAAAGTGAATGGGACAAGGAGATACTTGACATTCTTGACATTCCCGCCAGCCTTTTGCCCGATGTGAAATCTTCCAGTGAAGTTTATGCTGAAACAAAGACGACGATATTTGCCACAAAAGTGCCAATTGCAGGAATCGCAGGGGATCAACAGGCTGCACTTTTCGGACAGCGGTGCATCTCATCGGGTATGGTCAAGAACACCTATGGAACCGGCTGTTTTATGGTCATGAACACCGGAACAGAGCCGATTGCTTCGGAAAATAACCTCCTGACCACAATCGCCTGGGAAATCGATGGCAAGATAGAATACGCCCTGGAAGGCAGTATATTCATAGCGGGGGCCATCGTACAATGGCTCCGTGACGAGATGGGACTTATTCGCAATTCAGGCGATGTGGAAGCATTGGCTGCCTCGGTACCTGATAACAATGGAGTTTACCTGGTTCCCGCTTTTTCCGGTCTTGGTGCACCGCACTGGAACCAGCATGCACGCGGAATAATCGTCGGACTCACTCGCGGAGCCGGCGCTGCACACATTGCTCGTGCTGCCCTGGAGGGTATTGCCTACCAGACCATTGATGTTCTCAAAGCTATGGAAGCCGACTCGGGAATTGACATCCGCGAGCTTCGTGTCGATGGGGGAGCATCAGCCAATAATCTGCTGCTTCAATTTCAAAGCGATGTACTGCAGGCACCGGTTGTCCGGCCTAAAACCCTGGAGACCACGGCACTGGGTGCAGCATATCTGGCCGGACTTGCAGTTGGTTATTGGAAAAACCACAGCGAAATTGACAACCAGTGGCAACTCGACAAACGCTTTGAACCGTTAATGAACGAATCGGACGCCCGACTTTTAATCAATGGATGGGATCGCGCGCTCAAGGCAGCTATTGCTTGGTCTGATGTTTGAAATCACAGGAGTGACTGTCTTGAAACGCTACCCTCGGGTAAGTGATGCAGCCTATAATTTGACCAGTCATCCAAACAAGTTTTTATTTAAACAATTGAAAAAAAATCTGATTTATCATGAAATGTCCATGGCGGCTTTCCGCCACACAGAAGCATGATTATAATCGTCATGGACATTCTATCTGACCTTTTAAATCCAACATTTTAACAGATGAAACGATCCAAAATGCTCGATGCCGTTAAAACGGAGACCGGCTACTGGGACTTCATTATTGTCGGGGGAGGAGCTACCGGACTCGGTATTGCGGTTGATGCCGCAACCAGAGGGTTCAAGACCCTGCTCCTGGAAATGGATGACTTCTCCAAGGGAACGTCAAGTCGTTCTACCAAACTGGTACATGGTGGCATTCGATATCTGCAGCAGGGCAATGTATCCCTGGTACTGGAAGCCTTGCGCGAACGGGGCTTGATGATTCAGAATGCTCCGCACCTGGTTCAGAATCAATCTTTTATCGTGCCAAACTACGACTGGTGGGAAGGTCCGTTTTACGGAGTCGGCCTCAAAGTGTACGACATGCTCGCAGGCAAACTCGGCCTGGGACCATCCAAATATCTGTCGCTGAAAAAAACACGTGAACTGTTACCGACCATAAAAACCGAAGGTCTCAAAGGTGGTGTCATTTATTATGACGGTCAATTTGACGACTCCCGGCTGGCCATCAACCTGGCTCAGACCAGTGCTGAAAACAATGGAGTACTGCTCAACTACATGAAGGTGACAGACCTGATTAAATCAAATGATATGGTCCAGGGAGTCAAGACAAGGGATATGCTTTCCGGTGAAGAGTTCGAAATCAACGGACGGGTTGTCATCAACGCCACCGGTGTTTTTACAGACATTCTTCTTAAGCTGGATGACCCGAATGCAAAACCTATTGTAGCCCCAAGCCAGGGTATCCACCTCATCATTGACAAGAAGTTCCTACCAGGTGACACGGCTATCATGGTACCGCAGACCGATGACGGACGCGTACTCTTCGCCGTTCCCTGGCATGATAAAATAGTTCTTGGTACGACCGACACACCGGTGGAAGGTCCCTCACTTGAACCTGTTGCAATGGATGAGGAGATCGAATTTGTACTTGGTCATGCCGCCAAATATCTTGACGGAAATCCGACACGAAAAGATGTCCGAAGTGTGTTCGCCGGACTCCGGCCCCTCGTCAAAATGGGCGACTCCAAACACACGGCATCACTTTCCAGGGATCACACTCTGCTGGTCAATCCATCCGGACTGGTAACAATCACCGGCGGCAAATGGACCACCTATCGCAAAATGGCCCAGGACGTTGTGGATCAGGCCTCTATCATTGCCGGACTCTCCCCGGGTAAATGTGTCACCGAAAACCTTCGCATTCACGGCTGGCTGAAAAACACCGACAAATCGGATTCACAGTATTACTATGGATCAGACCTGGTGTCCATCAGGAAGATGGTCAAGCAGCAGCCCGAGCTGGGTGAGAAACTTCATGATCGTCTCTCCTATATCAAGGCCGAAGTGGTCTGGGCGGTACGAAATGAAATGGCTATGACTGTGGAGGATGTTCTCTCCCGGCGCATGCGTGCGCTACTGCTGGATGCCAAAGCAAGTCTTGAAATTGCACCGGTGGTTGCCCGACTCATGGCCGAAGAGGCAGGATATGACAAGGCATGGCAAATTCAGCAGGTAGAAGCTTACCGCAAGCTGGCCGGTAATTATATTCTGGATTAGTATAAAGATGTATGGATGACTGCCACTGCTAGCTGGCATCAGTAATTTAAATTCAGTATTTACAAACATTAACACTACGGGCGTGCAATTACATCCCGTTATCAAATACAAGGTGTTTCCATGTCTCCATTTATTGCTGAAATCATCGGAACCGGAATATTGATCCTGCTTGGCAACGGCGTAGTCGCCAATGTGGTCCTGAACAAGACAAAAGGACATCAGGGGGGATGGATCGTCATCACCTGGGGTTGGGCCATCGGTGTCTTTGCCGGTGTCTTTACTGTGGCTCAATTCAGCGGTGCGCATATCAATCCCGCTGTCACGATCGGACTTGCCACCGCCGGACTTTTCGATTGGGCACTGGTTCTGCCTTACATTGCCGCTCAGGTAATTGGTGGCGCTATTGGCTCATTCCTTGTCTGGGTGGCCTACAAGGACCATTTTGCCGCGACACAAGACAAGAATCTGATTCTCGCATGTCACAGTACATCCCCCAATATCCGCAATTATCCATCCAACTTTATGACAGAGGTAATCGGGACATTCATACTGGTGTTCGGTGTGTTATACATTGCGGCACCAGGTTTTATGAGCGCAGATGGAGAATTTTTGAAGGTCATCGTGATTGACGGGCAGGAAGTAGGTTTCGGATTGGGTGCCCTGGCTGCCCTTCCGGTCGCATTGCTGGTGCTTGGACTCGGTCTTTCGCTGGGCGGGCCGACCGGCTATGCCATAAACCCGGCTCGTGACCTCGGTCCGCGCATCATGCACTCGCTGCTGCCGATCCCGACAAAGGGTGGAAGCGACTGGGCATATTCATGGGTGCCGATTGCCGCTCCGATCACCGGCGCTGCTCTGGCAGCCGGACTCTATCTGTTGTTGAGTTGATGCATTCGAGAACCGGTCACCCCATAAAAATATAGCCCTGCCGCCGGTCGGGGCCACAGGGCTAAGAGAGATAAGTGTACCAGAGGTGGGACTCGAACCCACACGGCCGTGGCCACACGAGTTTGAGTCGTGCGCGTCTACCAGTTCCGCCACTCTGGCTAAAACATGAAATTACAAATTCCCCGGGCCAATATA
>SKXL01000202.1 GCA_007128425.1 Balneolales bacterium
CGAATCGTTTTTCGGCACGGGGAGCGCATGCTCTGGAACCCGCTGAAGCGACAGCCTCTTCATATTCGACCGGAAGAGCGGGTCCGTCTTCAGATCCTGGAATACTTTATTTTACAAAGCAGCCTCCCGGCGTCACGCATCGCTGCAGAGAGTCCGGTTCCCTCCCGTTTTTCAAAGGGACGCACCGATCTGGTTTGTTATGATGATGCGTTTCAACCTCTCATGCTCATCGAGTGCAAGGCGGAAAACGTGCGTCTTGGACCGAAAGCCGCGACCCAGTCGGCCGTCTACAACCGGTTCGTAAAGGCACCCTGGCTCATGCTTTCAAACGGCATCCACGATGCCCTGTTCCATGTGTCGGATGGACTCCAGCCCGTTGATGAACCGGATTATCCCGGATTTCTGCACAGTGAAGACCTTTTCGTCTCCCGCGACCCTGAATACTGGATCTCACGCGGTTTCCTGCCCGGTGGCCTGGATACTGCTGATGCTAACGCTCTGGCTGACCGGCTTGCCCTTCTGTTTCACACCTCATCAGAAACCCGCAGCTATCTTGATTTCATTTTCCCCGGGGATGAACGGGCTCATGCTCACTACTATATTCTGCTACCCTCAACGGGGGCTCCCGATACCCTTATGGCTGCAAGCTTGATCGCCAGGAACCGGAATGAAGCGGTCTTCATTGCTGTCGCCAACCGGAACCATCGAAATATTTCCTGCTTCAGCCTCGCACTTTCGGCACAGAACGGGTTTCACTCGCCAAAACTCTTTCTTTCCGGCACACATGATGCTCCCATACCTGATATTTCAGATATGGAACAGTTCTGGATTTCCGATACCTTCATTCCAAATGGGAAAGCAATCTCCCAAAGGCAGGGTGATGCAGCAGCAAGACAGCTTGCAACAATCCTGGAACACATCCTGATTCCCATTCCAAACCGCAACTTACAGTCTTAAACAATCAGAAATCAGACACATGAATAGAAATACATAAATTGACGTACAGAAATAAGCGCACCGCAACAGATGCACCGCAACAAGCGCCCGGCAATCATCCACAAAAAATATCGACCTATGCATCACGAACACAGAAACCGGCTCCTTACGCTATTCAAAGATGAAGATAAAAGCATTCTCTATCTCAAGGGAGGAACGGTATCCCACCGATATGATACCGATTTTGAGTATCCCTTCCGCCAGGAATCAAATTTCCTTTACCTCACAGGAATCGATGAGCCGGATATGTCGGCTCTGCTGGATTGCGGCACCGGTGAATACATACTCGTGATACCGCGAAGGGATGCCCGGTTTGCCGTATGGATGGGTTATGTTCTCACCGCAGAGGATTACAGCAACAAGTACGACCCCGACAAAGTCATGTACAACGATGAGCTTTCCGACTGGCTCCAAAAACGGAAACCTGAAACCGTGCATTGCCTGCCCGGTGCCGAACAGGATGTCCGGCAATTCGGACTCACCCCCGAAACCGGTCATCTGCAAGATGCGCTGGCCTGGTGCCGGGTCATCAAAACCGATGGAGAAATCGCGAACCTTAAAAATGCAGCGGCAGCGGCAAATCAGGCGCATCTGGAGGTGATGCAGGCCGTTTATCCGGGTGCATACGAATATGAAATGAAAGCTGTCTTCGATTATCACGCGATCCGGCACGGCCAGCTCCACCCCCCCTACTCGGGCATCTTCGCATCCGGACCGGGCTCAGCCATTCTCCATCATACCGGAAAACACCGGCAGCTGGGCGATGGCGAACTGTTTCTTGTGGACGCGGGAACCGAATATAACGGTTACGCCTCCGACATCACCCGAACCTATCCCGTGAATGGCCGCTTCTCACCGATTCAGGCCGATCTGTATGATATTGTACTGGATGCACAGGCAACAGCGCTCAATCTCATTCGGCCCGGAAACAAAATGGAGGATACTCATCTTGAGGCAGCAAGGACTATTGTAACTGGTTTGCGTGATTGCGGCCTTGTCAATGGTGACATCGACGAACTAATGGACAAGAATGTTTTCGCCCTGTTCTTCCCGCACGGTCTGGGCCATTTCCTGGGGCTGGACACACACGATGTCGGTGGTTATCCCAAAGGTACCAGCCGGATTGACCGCCCCGGGCTGCGTTTCCTGCGCGCTAGAAGAATTTTTGAATCCGGCATGGTCCTGACCATTGAACCCGGTATTTATTTTATTCCGGCGTTGCTGGAGCCGGCCCTGGCCGATAAGGAAACCTCCGGTTTTCTGAATGGTAAACGCCTCAAAGAGCTGTTCGATTTAGGCGGTATACGTATAGAGGACAACATAATCGTTCGCGATGACGGGCTCGAGAACCTGACAACCGTTCCAAAAACACGGCAGGAGATAGAGCTGGTGATGAATTGATGGCATGATGCATCCAACACCTGAGTTTTCTGGATACGGAGTGCTCATTTTGTTACCTTTACAGGAACCCAAATCTTGTCCCTTTCTCTATCTGAAATGTCCTCAAATTACAAAGCCCTTACCCGCGCCTACCGTCCGCAGACCTTTGATGATATCGTTTCTCAGGAACATGTCAGCAATACGCTCAAGAATGCCATAGAGAAAAACCGGCTGAGTCATGCCTACCTGTTTTGCGGACCGAGAGGAGTGGGTAAAACCACGATGGCGCGTGTCCTGGCGCGCACCATCAACGATGTGGACATGGACGTGGATGGCGAGCAGCTCAACAACACGCTGAATATCGTTGAGATTGATGCCGCCTCTAACAACAGCGTTGACGATGTGCGGAGTCTGAGAGAACGGGTGCGTATTCCTCCGCAAACCGGCCGGTACAAGGTCTATATCATCGATGAGATTCATATGCTCTCAAAGGCGGCGTTCAACGCACTGCTCAAAACACTGGAGGAACCGCCCCGCCATGTCATCTTTATCTTTGCCACAACCGAACCGCATCGCATCCTTCCGACCATTCTCTCACGTTGCCAGCGTTTTGACTTCCGGCGAATTACGGTGGAGGAAATCGTAGCCCGTCTGGACAGTATCGCTCAAAAGGAGGACATTACCATCGACCGGGAGTCACTCCATGTTATTGCCAGGAAAGCAGATGGCGCACTGCGGGATGCACTGGGCATTCTCGACCAGGCCGTTGCTTTTTGTGGAACTTCCATCACCTATGACGAACTGCACCGGGCACTGAACATCGTTAGCTCCGAACGCATGTTCGAACTAACCGATGCGCTCGTGCGGAAGGATGCACGGGCAGGCATGGCGCTTCTTCACAATCTGCTCCACATTGGTAATGACATACAGGAGTTTCTGGCGGCTCTGACCGAACATTTCAGAAACCTCTATTTGGCAAAGGACGCGCAGAACTTTTACCTCATTGAAGCCTCCAACGAGACAAAAGAACGGTTTCAGAAGATATCAGCCGTGTTTTCCGAGGATGACCTTATGCGATTGATGCATATTGTGCATGAAGCCGAATTCTCCATTCGCAATGCACAGCAGCCGCGTATCCACCTGGAAATTACGCTGCTCAAGTTGTTCCACATGACACGCAGCGACGGACTGGAAGAGCTGTTATTGAAGCTGGAAGCTCTTGACCAGAAACTGGAACGGCAATCGGCTCCTGCTGATCAGCAAAACCCGGCCGAAAAATCTCAACGCCACACCAACTCGCCCCAAAATCCACCAGCTCATTCGGGTTCCACTGCAACGAGCGGCTCGCCCGGCTTTACCACCTCGCCCGCCTCATCCGCTTCACCTTCTTCATCCGGCTCAACCACTTCACCCGATTCACCTGCTTCAGCTTCCTCATCCGCTTCACTCGCCTCACCCGGCATTTCCGGTCCTGACGTCTCATCCGACAGGAATGCATCCGGCGGCGAGTCCACCGCACCGTCCGGTAATAAAAACACGCAAGTTGACGAGGAAGCCGATATCTTCGGCACTCCAACACTCCGTCGCACTCGAAATCATCTCACCGCTGTCACTCTTCCGGCCAATTCAACCGGCGAAACTGATCGGGAGGTTCGCGGCAATCTCGCGTTGTCACCAAAACCTCAGGAAATCGGCGATAAGGATCTTACGAAGAGAAGCGAGAGCAAGCCGGACCCCAAAAAAACGTTTAAAAAGCCGGATACGTTGGATGATCTAAACATTATGTGGCCGGAATATCTCGAAAAGTTGCAAGCTACAACCAGTTCCATGCTCTATTTTTCGATCCAGAAAACCCGTCCTGTAAAATTCAAAAAGGACATTGTTACCCTGGAATGCAATGACAGCTTTACCTCGGATATTATCCGTGAACAACAGCGCAAATTATGCGATACGGTAAAAGAACATTTCGGATACGCTCTGCGTTTTACATCAAAGCTCGTTGAACAAAAAAAGCGAACGGACACCGTTCACGATCCCTATGAATATTTTTCTTCATTGCAGAAAAAAGACCCAAAACTGCAAAATATTGTGCGTCTGTTCGGCGCTGAACTTGACTATTGATATGTAAATAAAGGTGATTTTTATGAATATGGCAGATATGTTCGGAAAACTGACGGAGTTCCAGAAGAGAATGGATGAAGTGAAGGAACAGTTAAATCTACTGGAGGTGGAAGCCGAAGCCGGGGGCGGAATGGTGAAAGTAACCGCGAATGGAAACAGGGAAATCACTTCCATTAAACTCGATCGTGATATCATTGATCCAAACGATACGGAAATGCTTGAGGATCTCATCATTGCCGGAATCAACCAGGCACTGAAGAAGGCGGAGGAAGCGTCGCAGGATAAAATGGCTGAAGTTACCAAAGGTATGCTTCCCGGCGGACTGGATCTTGGCAGTTTGGGCATGAAATAAAATAATTGCTAAAGATCTTAAATTATTACACTTCAGTATTATAATGAAGCTTATCTCAGAAACTCTTGAACAGGCCGTAGAGCAACTGGCCCGTTTACCCGGCATGGGCAGAAAGTCAGCACAACGTATTGCCATGTATTTGCTGAAGCAGAACGATGAACAGGTTTTTCGACTGTCCCGTGCCATCTCGGATTTAAAGAAAAACATCCGGTACTGCTCAACCTGCTTTAACATTACCGATCGTGACCCCTGTCCGGTTTGCAGCTCCGAAAAACGTAATACCGGCGTCGTTTGTGTTGTCGAGGAGCCGAAAGATGTCTACGTCATTGAACGGACCAAAGAGTTCAACGGGCGTTATCATGTCCTGGGTGGTGTGATTTCACCACTCCAAAACATAGGACCAGGTGAACTGCGCATTAATGAACTGATTCAGCGTATTCGTAATAATGAGCAAATTCGCGAACTTATTTTGGCACTCAATCCTGATGCAGAAGGTGAAGCCACGGGGTACTATATCAACAAGCTGGTACAACCCATGGGTATCAATGTGACCCGTATAGCACACGGCATACCAATGGGAACTGACCTTGAATTCATTGACGATGCGACACTGACGCGCGCATTTGCCGGAAGGCAAACATTTTAAACTAATTCCTGCGGTTCCCGTTGATGCCAGTCACTGCTACATCAACTTTCTCTGCATTTCTTATTGAACTCTGACACGGCAAGATATGGGGAAGTCAGAAATAGAACTGCATCTGCATCATAACAACATGCGCCGGTTCGTCAAAATCAATGGTGTCGGTTTCCATGGATCGAATGCTGTATGCCAGCATGATACGGTTATGAACAAAAGGGCGTCCTGACAATGCGCTGAGGCTGTAGGTGCATCCGATGGTTCCAAAAAGCTGACTTGTACCATTCAGTCCGCCACCGTCACCATGCCAATACTCACCCATGGCAAACAGTTCGATGTGAGGGGCTATCAAAATTCCGCTGAACTGGGAAGCACCGATGTAGTTCTCGATCCCCCAGGGTGCAACCTCCTGATAACTGATACCAATGATATCCGTTTTGAATCTGAAAGGCTGATCACCGGCCATCGGACCCCAATAAGCATGGGCGGAATAGGACACGTAATTCCGACCAATGTTGGCAATTTGGGTAAGTTCGTTTTTTGCCGTGCTTACACTCGCATAAGCACCCACTTCAAGCCGGTCGCGTCCGTCAGGCCAGTGTGTTGCTGCAATACTAACCGCAATTCCCTCGGTTTCTATCCCTCCTGTTGCATGGTCACTGCTGATACCGGAAGTGTAATTCCAGCGATTGTAACCATTGTGCAGAAACCCCCGCAGCTCCCATTTCGGTGTATTCCACAACGCTTCCAAACCGTAATCCCGCCCATCGCCTCCAATAGTCATACGGGCCCACATTTCGGATATGGCCGGACGGTCAATGGCATCAATATGGGCATGGCCCGTTCGGGCAAAAGCCCGGGGTTGCGCTCCCACAAACCGTCCAATTCGCAACGTCAGGTGATCATGAACACGAAATTCTCCACGCAGATCCTGCCATATTAATGACGCACCGGCCCCTTCCATCTGAAAGAAAACACCGAGACGCTCCCCAAAATCTGCAATTACACGCAGCCGCATTCTGCGAATTCCAAATCCCAAACGGTCATGTCGCGCTCCAGTGGCATCGAGATCGGTGCCATATGTAATTCGCGGCTGAAGCGTCCCGCTTATCCGGATCGATACGTCATCATTTAACGATCTGATAAAACCCTCATCATCCTGCTCTGCAAAAACACCCGTCGGCACTGATATTAAAAAAGCAAACAAAACCGACACAGATAACATCCTGAACATAATTATTTTTATCACATTAATTTCGTATTAGCTATTTTTTGAAATCCTGATCTATTTCTTCAAATAACATAACCGGCAATGTAGCGATTATGTTTAAATAATCTATGAACAAGACGCCGTTTCGGGAATGATTATTCAAAAAAGGCGTGTCTGTTGCAATTCTTTCTTCTGAGCCTCTTCAATTTTGGGACGGGCATGCCCTCCACGGTATATATCCAGCATTTCAGGGGCGAACTTTCGGTCGTAGGCCCTTCTTGAAAATCCTTCCAGGGCTTTTTGTCCGTTATTGGTGATTCCAAGCATCCCGCTGTCATATTCCTGAATGAATCCGAACTGGCGCAGATCGTTCACAATGAGAAAAGAGAGCTGTGGTATTATACCCGCATGGGATTCGATATTGCTTCTGTGGCTGTTATCCTCAGGCGGGTAGATCGTCATCCCGAGTATGCCAAATTCAACTTCCGTCATTGGATAACCGGAAGCGTCTTTTGTGAGCAACTGGTCCCATGAAGACTGACTGTAATAAAGCCCAAACCAGAATTTTGCTTCCTTGACCAGTTTCTTTGATCGGGCACATGCAAAATACTCACCGGAACCGGCTCTTCTTGGTTCGCCGCGTGACCGGTACATGCCTACAATCGATGCCAGATCCAGCACCCTCAAATTGGGTGGATAAACAAAAAAGTCTGTCGACTTTTTTTGCATAATTCCCTCACTAACCAACTTTTTGCTTAATCAGATCAAGTACCGCACCCATGTCCAGAGATTCGGCATCCCTGTTTTTGGGGATACTTATGTTCTTTTTCCCATATTTGATATACGGTCCGTAGCGCCCCGTCATAATCTGTATCTTCTCTCCATTTTCCGGATGTTCGCCCATGTCCTTGATTACTGATGAGGTCTTTCCCTTTTGCTTCTGCTTTTTTTGCTTCAGAAGCTCAAGTGCTCTTTCAAAACCAATTTCAAGGATATCATCTTCTTTTTTTAGTGACTGAAACATCCCGTCATGGACAACGTAGGGTCCGAATCGCCCAATACCCGCCCTGACCGACTTTCCTGTATCCGGGTGTTCTCCAAGTGTTTTGGGAAGTGAAAGCAGTTTCAGTGCTATCTCCAGGCTAACATCCGATTCGTTCAGTCCTTTCGGCAGCGAAACACGCTTTGGCTTTTTATCTTTTTCGGTAACTTCACCCAGTTGCACATACGGACCAAACCGGCCGGTCAATACATAGACCGGCTCTCCGGATTCAGGATCCATCCCAAGCGGCTCCGGACCCTGTTCACTTTGTTTCACCAGTTTTTTTAGCTTATCCACAGTGATGTCGCTGGGTGACATATTTTCAGGAATGGATCCCATCACATCCTCACCATCTTCCTTTTTCATCTGGACATAAGGGCCAAATCGACCGAGAAAGACCCGCATTCCATTCAGTCCCTCAACCGGAAGCGAGATGTGCCGGGCATCCTGAGGATCGATCCTGGACTCCTGGTTTTCCACCATACTTTTGAGGCCCTTCTCACCTTCGTAGTAGGATTTCAAATATTGCAGACGATCTACTTTTCCGGTAGCAATATCATCAAGTTTCTGCTCCATCTGGGAAGTAAAATGTTCATCCACCAGATCGGGAAAGTGCTTTTCCAACAGCTCTGTGACGGCAAATGCCGTGAATGTCGGCACCAGAGCATTGCCCTCCTTGCGGACATAATCCCGCTCCATGATAGTACCAATGATGGTGGCGTAGGTACTAGGCCGTCCGACACCGTCTTTCTCCAGTTGCTTGACAAGACTCGCTTCGGTAAAGCGTGCCGGAGGCTTCGTTTCATGCTCAACCGGGATGACATCACTGCAATTCAACTCCTGCTCATTTTGCAATGATGGAAGCGGAGTGTCGCGGTCTTCCAGCTTGGCCTCAGGATCATCACTTCCTTCAACATAAGCGCGGAAAAAACCGGGAAACAAAACTTTTTTTCCAGTTGCTTTGAATTGTGCTCGTGATGATTCGGTTATTGCCTCGATTAGGACATTGGTAAATTCTACGCGGGCATCCGCCATTTGTGTGGCCATGGTCCGTTTCCAGATCAGGTCATATAACCTGGCCTCACGTCCCGACAGGCTGGTATCCGACGGTGTCCTGAAATAGCTCCCGGCTGGACGGATCGCTTCATGTGCCTCCTGTGCTCCTTTCGATTTTCTACCGTACGTACGCACTTTCTTGCTGAGATAGTCTTCACCGTACATACGCTCAACGGCATGCCTCGCTGCCTGGATAGCCTGATTCGATAAATTTGTCGAATCCGTTCTCATATACGTAATATATCCTTCTTCATAAAGCTTTTGGGCGATGCGCATGGTATCTCTGGCTGAGTACCCGAACTTTCTGTTCGCCTCCTGTTGCAGGGTAGATGTGATGAACGGTGGAGCAGGAGATCGTTTTTGCACCTTGATGTCGATATTTTCAACTGACCACTTGGCACCAAGCAACTCCTCTTTCAATCCTGCTGCTTCATTGCTGCCAAGCAAAACCACACTATCCGGTTTTTTGAGTTTGCCGGTGGATTCATCAAAATCCTTTCCATTGGCAAGCCGTTTGTCATCCAAATGCGTCATCTCGGCTTCAAAAGCCAAGGATGATGGATCCTTTGAATCAGCTATCTTCTGTCCTGCCGGTCCCAACACCGCCTTCAAATCCCAGTAGCTCCCACTCCGGAACCTCATCCTCTCCCGCTCACGGGTTACAAGAAGTTGAACGGCAACAGATTGCACCCTTCCAGCAGAAAGTCCCGGTCCGATTTTTTTCCAGAGCAGCGGTGAGATGGTGTAGCCTGCCAGCCGATCCACAACGCGGCGGGCTTCCTGTGCATTCACCAGGTTCATGTTGATGTCACGAAACTCACGCAGCGCTTTATCAATCGCCTCCTCCGTAATTTCATGAAAAACCATTCTCTTAACCGGAATTTTCGGCTTCAACTCATCCTTGATATGCCAGGAAATGCCTTCTCCCTCCCGGTCTTCATCTGTGGCCAGTATCAGCTCATCGGCCTCCTTTATCAGCTTTTTGAGCCGGCTGACGATTTTCTTCTTCTGTGGTGAAATCACATATAGCGGTTCATACTCATTGTCGATATCAATGCCAAGATTTGCCCATTTATTCTTTTTCAGCTTCGCCGGAATCTCTTTTGCCGATGCCGGCAGATCACGAATATGACCATTGCAGGAATCCACAGTCACGGATTTCGGCAGAAATTTTTTTATGGTTTTGGCCTTGGTTGGCGATTCAACAATGATAAGCGACTTCATTCAAAAAAGTGTTAGTACTCCGTATCAGGAGTTGAGTTCTTTGATTTTTTCCAGCAATTCTTCCGCGTGGCTGGCCGTATCGACCTTCTCAATAACGGCTTTGACAGTCCCATCCGTATCAATAAAATAGGCAGATCGGGACGGACCGTAAAAACTTTTACCATACATTTTTTTCTCTACCAGCGAATCCGTTGCCCTTGCGAAGTTATGATCCGGATCAGAGGCAAGAATATAGCCAATTCCCAGTTTCTCAGCGTAATTTTTATGTGATCGACAGGTATCTTTGCTTATGGCTACCAGCTTGTACCCCTTTTGCGCGATCTCACCTGCTTTTTCGGCAAGACTTATATTTTGACGGTCACAGCCGCTGGTGTTGTTTTTCATATAAACGGAGACTATGATCGGCTGATCCAGCAGGTCGGAAAAGGTGATCTGCTTTCCTCCATTTTTATCCACAATTTCAAGCGTAAAAGCGGTGTCTATTTTTTCACCTGGTTTTATCATGTTTTTTTCTCCCTGGCTAGCGATTGTGTCTGATGTCTTTGCTTTTGAGGATCAGGATAGTCCTAAATCCTTACAGGTGCAAACGCCAGAATTATGAATCGGGTTCGCTCTCTAACTTTTTTTTCAACATTCGGGATTACCAAATTATCCCTGCATCAATAATTTGAATACTTGGACCGAATCAGCCTATCTTAACTGCAGTATTCATTTTGGTCGATAATCCTGATCTGCCTCGTTCATTTTTTTATATATCATACGTCTTAACAAGCGTATCTCCACCCTCTTTGAAATGTCAAAAAATCCAGAAATCACCATCAGTAATGCCGATATGGAGAAGGATGCCCTCCTGCGGCAAATAGACAAAGCCTGCGATCTCATGGACCAGATCTACCACGATGGATATTATCCAAAAATGAAGGTCACAAGAGTTTGGTCTGAACACAACCCGGTGATCGAAGGGGAATTTGCAAAACCGGACGTCTATCGCTGGTATCTCAAAAGAGAGTTAACCAAGCTGGTACGCGCAGGAGCAGAAATTGCCATTTCTCCATCCCGTGAGACGGTCTCCCTAAACGATCCCAAGCTGCTGGATGCCATAGACGAAGACCACTGGGATTTCACCAGGAAAAAACTCTTCCTCTTCCGGGCGGAGCGTATTGAACTTTCTCTGGACCGGCTTCAGCACTATACCGGCACATCTGCCCGTGATTTTCAGCGCTATATCATGTTTACGAATTATGACATGCATGTAGAGGTGTTCAAACAGCGTTTTCCTGACTGTGTGCAACCGGCACATAATGTCCAGATGCCCGCCTATCACCACAAACTCAAAGACAATCTGGGACTTACACTTATTAATATAGGTGTGGGACCATCCAATGCCAAGACGATCACCGACCATATAGCGGTTCTTCGTCCGGATGCCATGATCATGGTCGGACACTGCGGCGGTCTGCGTAATCATCAGAATATCGGTGATTTTGTTCTGGCTTCCGGTTACATGCGCGCCGATGGAGTACTTGATGCCAGCATGCCTAAAAACGTCCCTATCATCCCGAATAATATGCTGAACTATCACCTTCAGTCGGTACTGGATGACGAGAATATGACGTATCGTACCGGCACGGTTTACACCATCGACAACCGGAACTGGGAGTTCATGAAACGACGTGTTGTACAGGAAATACACACCAGTCGCAGTATAGCTATCGACATGGAATCGGCTACGGTTGCGACAAACGGATTCCGTTACCGGATCCCGAACGCCACACTGCTCTGCATCAGCGACAAACCGCTGCACGGCAAACCAAAACTGGGTGAGGCGGCGCAATCATTTTATCAGAACTCCAAGGGACGCCATTTGGATATTGTGATCAAGGCCATCAAACTTACAAAACAAAACTTTCCCGGCGGTTTGCCCAATGCCAGTATTCGCGCCATGGACGAACCGCTTATGGGGGGAAGTTCCTGAAGTTTCCAAGGGTCTGCCACATGATATGCAAGCTTGCTTCTGCTGCTGACATATTGCCCTTGCGGGCACAGGAACTGCGCGCAGGTAAACCCGCTGATTCGGCCCGCTTTCCCGAAGATTACGACCCGCATACCCTTCATTTTGCTGCCTGGAGTAAAAAACGGATTATCGGCTGCCTCACGTTGATTGAACAATCCAGGGAGACTACTCCCACATGGCAGCTTCGTGGTATGGCAACCGATAAAATATTGCAAAACAGGGGGGTAGGACGAACCTTGTTGTTTTTTGCAGAAACATATCTTCAAAGTTACTGCTTGAAAAGGTTCGGTCGGCCGGAAGTTCGAATTTGGTGCAATGCCCGCACCGGGGCAGTTCCATTTTACAGCAGAATGGGATATGGGGTAATATCAGATGAATTTATGATTGAAGGTATCGGTCCGCACTACAAAATGGAGAAAAAAATGGTGTAAGTATCTGCTTTCATCCCGGTCTTAGTATTGAACATGACAGAATGCCTGATACTTCCATTGGGAACAACGCAATAAACAACACTGTGAGACCAGGACCTTCAAAACCATATAATCTGACCCAGATAGAGAGGCCGAGGCGTATGGTCAGGGATCTGGCCGAGGACGAACAGCCGCGGGAACGGCTGATTCGATTTGGTACGGACAGCCTGACCGACGCCGAGCTTCTCGCCATACTTATGCGTACCGGCAGCAGGAAAATGAATGTGATTGACACATGTCGCACCATGTTGCAACATTTTGGGGGATTACACAAACTGGTGCGTAAAAACTGGCGGGAACTGAGGATTATCGAAGGGGTGGCTGACGTAAAAGCCATTACCCTGGAGGCGGCGTTTGAACTGTCCAGAAGACTACAGTCCGGCAGCAACGGCAAACCGCTTTTTTTCAAGACACCTGAAGACGTAGCATCTTATTTCGGACCACGAATGCGGGATCTTCAGACCGAACAGTTTCTGGTGGTCTTCATGAATGCCGCAAAGGTCGTTACCGGTCACCAGGTCATCAGCAAGGGGGGGAAAACCGCCACCGTTGTGGATCCGGCCGAAGTGATGCGACAGGCCATTATGAATGAAGCCAACAGCATCATCATAGTTCATAACCATCCCTCTGCCAATCGCCGCGCTTCCCGCGCCGATATCGCTATCACAAAAAAACTGATACATGCCGGCGATTTGCTCGATATCAAGGTCGATGATCATGTCATCATTGCGGGTTACGACTACCTGAGCATGAATGCAGAAGGCTTGATGGGATAAATTCAGCTTCCTTCCGGAAAAGCTTGTATATTTGGACCTTCGAATAAATATCTTATCTGTAATGCAAGACTATCTGAAGCAACAAATTGAAGCAGCCCTGCGGAAGCTGGCACCCGATCTTGACGTCCCAGAAATTACCATTGAAAAGCCACGCTCTCCGGAACACGGTGACGCAGCCACCAATGTAGCACTTACCCTGGCAAAAGAACTGAGGGACAATCCACGCTCTATCGCACAAAAAATAGCAGACCGGATTGATGTGACGTCAGGTTATATCCACGGTGTTGAGGTGGCAGGACCGGGTTTTATCAATTTCCGTTTTTCTGACAGCTGGCTTTCGGATCAACTCTTTGAGGCATATCACTCTGGCCGGGAGTTTGGAAAAGGAACAACGCTTCAAGGCAAAAAGATACAAGTTGAATTCGTGAGTGCAAACCCCACTGGTCCACTCACCGTGGGACATGGACGCAATGCCGTGCTTGGTGATACCATTGCTCGCGTGCTGGAATGGACTGGTGGTGAAGTTCAGCGTGAATACTACTTCAATAATGCCGGCCGGCAGATGCGTCTTCTGGCCGAAAGTGTACGTGCCAGATACCTGCAGTCCATCGGCATGAATGTTGAATTTCCCGAAGACGGCTATGAGGGTGCTTACATTACAGAAATAGCTCAGAAAGTTCGACAAGAAAATGGAGATAAGCTGACCGGAGATGAGCATATTGCCGTTTTTCGAAAGGCAGCCGAAGAGAGCATCTTTGACGATATAAGGCGGACTCTGGCCCGCATGAATATCACCATGGATTCGTTTTTCAATGAAAACACACTCTATGAAGACGGTTCCATTGACAAGGTGATCGGACTGCTGCGCGATAAAGGGCTCGTGTATGAGGAAGAGGGCGCAACATGGTTTAAAACCTCTGAGTTTGGTAAAGATAAGGACACCGTACTGATCAAAAGCTCCGGAGAGCCCACTTACCGGCTTCCGGATATCGCTTACCATATCAATAAACTCGATCGGGGCTTTGATCTTGCCATTGATGTCTTCGGTGCAGATCACATCGCCACCTATCCGGATGTGATTTCAGCTGTTAAAGCATGTGGATTTGACAGTGATAAAATTGACGTGATCGTCTACCAGTTTGTAACTATCGTCAAGGATGGAAAACCTTTCAAGATGAGTACGCGCAAAGCCAACTTCGTAACACTCGATGAGCTTATGGATGAAGTGGGGGCCGATGTCACCCGTTTCTTTTTCCTCATGCGGGCACCCGGCACACATCTTGAATTTGACATCAATGAAGCTAAACAGGCAGGGGAGAAAAACCCTGTCTTCTACCTGCAGTATGCGCATGCCCGTATCCAAAGCATCATGAGAAAAGTGCGACAGAACTATGACTTCAGTGATAAATCACCCGATTTTAAACTGTTGAGCCATGAATCTGAAATCACATTGATCAAACGCATACTTGAATTTCCGGACATAATCACCCTGACCGCCAGGCAGCGGGAGCCACACAAACTGATCAACTTTCTGAATGAACTGGCTACCGCCTTCCACAAGTTCTATCATGATTGCCGGATTCTGGGAGTGGATGAAAAACTGGCTCACGCTCGTACCGAGCTTCTGACGGTAACTGCCGTAGTGCTTGCCAATGGACTGGGTATCCTGGGAATATCCGCACCGGATAAAATGTAGCACCATTTCGTTTTAATGCCGGCTGTATGGCAGTTATGCCGTCGATTTATGGCTTTTGCAGTGCACTTATCCGCATTGCTCCTTCGCTTATTGTATGTATCGGCTCAAGTCCTGCCTCCTCAAACAACCTGTCGGCTTCTTCTGGCAGAGGAAGCCACCACTTCTCAACCCCTTCCATCACCTGGTCTTCGAGGTCGAGACAAGTGAAGCTGATCCCGCGACCATTCATAAGCCTCATTAAGAGAACACACCGTCTTGTGTTTGAACCATTTCTTACGACGAAAGGGTGACCTGGAAATCCAGATCACCGATGAGAGATACACTCGCATCAGTGAAGATGAAACCACTACCGCCGTACCGGCCAGCTGATGCATGTCTGTCTCTTTAAGCCAGTTAATGAGCTGCTCCCTGGCTTCCTGCGGAAGGCGTTTCAGCTCGCGGAGATCCATCACAAAACAAAAGTCCTCATCCCTGGCCTGATAGGCTTCCATCTTCAGCAAAAAATCATGAATGTCTTTTTTTGACTCTTTGCCGGACAGTGTAATGATAACTATTGGCCAGCGATTTTCATCAATATCTATATGTGCCATTAAAATGCGATTTTATCCAATCCTGTTTCTACCCATTGCCTGTGTTCAGCAGACACAGTGACGACAATAGTATTAAAAAAACAAACGTTTTTTCTGCGGACACCAACTTCCGTTCATCCAAAAAATAACCTGCTAATTATTTATCCGGAACCAGTCGTTTGTTCCGGCTATGTGCAACGCAAAAGGCGTTGTTTTGATTGCATGCTTTAAGATACGTTTTTTTGGATTACCAAAGAAACCGGAGCACCTTTTTCCACCCCAAGCATACGCTCGGCATTGCCTTTGTTTATAGCAACTTCAAGCATCCCCGAACTACCGATCAGTGCAACCGCCTCGCCATCAGGGACATCAGAAAAAGAGTCGGAAATACTTTTCAGAATGGTATTTCCGACATAAATTTTGTAAGAGGAAATCCGATCGTATTTCTGAATAAAAGACTGCGGGATATTGGTGATCAGGTTGCCAAAGCGATCAATATGCATTATCCAGCCCTGTATCCCCTCATCGTCAGCTATCGGTTTGGCCCACCGGTAGGTTGTAAGCTCCTCGAGTTCACTGCCAAATTGTTCCGGTGCCTCTCCCCTGCTCAGCCAGGCTGCCACAGGAGCAAAAATATCGCGTCCGTGAAACGTAGGGGACACCTCATCACGCCAGTACTTACTGCTGGACAGTTCAAACACCCGGTGCTCCTCGCTCTCCACAACCAGGGAAAACAGTCCATTATTTGGACCTACAAAATAATGATCCCGTACCCGTACAAGCACCGGTCTCCGGGTACTGCCCACTCCGGGGTCAATCACAGCAAGATGAATAGTCCCCGGCGGATACAAAAAAGCGGTGTTTTTCAGAACCCATGCTCCCGCCATGATATCCTGAGGCGGGAGGTCATGTGATATATCCACAAGTCTGACCTGGGGTGAAATCCCCAGAATAACGGCCTTCATCGCACTGACATAATAATCCTGACTTCCGAAATCGGATGTCAGTGTTATGATCCCGGAATTAGATGGCATAACTGTATCAACTGTACGTATTCAGCATAACAGGCATAACCAGCATTAACATATCCTCGTCATCTTCCTGCACGGAAGGTCGGACAATGCCGGCACGATTAGGGGTTGAAAACTCAAAAACCACTTCCGGATCGTCAATATTGTTTAGCACATCCATCAAATACCGGGCATTGAATCCGATCTCCATGGGCTCATCCGAGTATTCAGAGGCGATGCTCTCCTTGGCTTCGCTGCTCATATCTAGATCCTCAGCCGAAATAACGATCTCATCCGGTTTCATCTCCAACCGTATCTGCCTGGTGGTTGAACTTGAGAAAACCGACACCCGTTTCACTGCCGCCAGCATTTGGTCTCTGTTGATTTTCAATGTCTTGTCGTTTTCCCGTGGAATCACCGACTCATACCGGGGATACTGTTCATTGATCAGACGGGTAATAATTTGTGTATTCCCTGATTGAAAGCTCACGTGATCTGCCGTTACAACCATTTCACAGCTCGATTCATCAAGCGCTTTGGAGACCAATGTGAGTGCCTTTTCAGGAACAATAAATGAAATGGGACCCGAAGATGATATATCTTTTCGCACCAGACGAACCAGCCGATGCCCATCGGTTGCCACAACTCTGCTCTCCTCCTCACCAATATCAAAGAAGACGCCCATCATTGCCGGACGCAGATCGTCGCTGGACACGGCAAAACTGGTTTTTTTAATAGCATCCTTGAGGTCCTTGGTATCTATCTTGATCTGCTTTCCATCTTCCAGTGTCGGCATGTCCGGGAAATCTTCGGATATTTCTCCGGCCAGTTTATAGGTGCCCTTGTCGGTGCGAAACCGGACCTGGGTCCGCTCATCCACTTCAAAGGTAACCGGGATATCGGGAAGTTGACGAAGCGTCTCCAGCAGACGTCGCGCAGGCACAGCCACAGCACCCTGAATCTCCACATCAGCCTTGACATATTCAATGATACTCACTTCCAAATCCGATGCGCTAAGTTTAATGCGATTGTCTTCCGTTTCAAAAAGTACGGTCTCAAGGATGGGAAGGGTCGCTTTATTGGGAACGGCACCAACTACAGCTGATAAACTTTTTACCAGCTCACCGCTTGTGACATTGAATTTCATAGAATTACCTGGTCGTTGGGAATGGTTTGTAAATTCTTTTTTTATAGAATGGGTAAAGTACAAAAATCCGGATTCTATTCTAAGAAATACTAATACCTGATTCAATAATCAGGATTTTTTATCTTGGCAAGACTAACTACTATTGAGAATCGTTTTAAACTGGTCAACAGCAACCCGACGGGTCATTACATGATATTCCGCTTTTTTAGCAGCCTGTTCATTCTGTTACTTGTTGCTTCCCCATCAACCGGCCAGGTTTTTGAGGAAGCCAAGTACGGTAATGATTTCCTTTCCGTCGGTGGTGGCGCGCGTCCGCTTGGAATGGGAAGCGCCTATACGGCAATAACGAATGATGTTCTCTCCGGCTACTGGAATCCCGCCGGCCTTTCGGGAGTGGACAACTGGCAATTCGCATACATGCATTCCGAACGTTTTGCCGGCGTAGTTGGATACGATTACGGCGCTGTAGCCGTGCCAATAGAGGGGTCCGGCGGCGTAGTAGCCCTGAGTTTCATTCGACAGGGTGTCGATGGCATAAAAAATACACTTCATGCATGGGATCCGGATCAGAACCGTCCAAAAGCTGATCCAACCAGCTACATGCGGGAATTCAGTGCCTCCGATATGGCTATGTTCCTCTCCTATGCTAACAGATTCCGGGAAAACTGGCACTGGGGTGTTTCCGCCAAGGTGATACATTCTCGACTTGGCCCCTTTGCCAATGCCTGGGGATACAGCCTGGATGCCGGTATTCAGCATCGGGGTGAACGCTACCATTTCGGCGTTAACCTTGTCGACTTTTCGACACTCATGAAGTTTTGGACCGTTGACCAGAATGAGCTGGCTGCACTCCGGGATTTCATCAATCCCGAAACCGGAAAACCGGAGACACTTCCGGAAGGCAGCAATGAATATGTCAAACCCTCGGTCAGGTTTGGCGGCGGACGCCTTTTCGACTTCGGGGATTTCACCCTGCTAACTGCTGTTGACTCCCATTTTCGTTTCGAGGGACGCCGAACCTATTACCTGAATATCGGTGATATGAGTATTGAGCCGCATCTCGGCGCTGAACTTGGATACAAAGATCTTGTTTTTGTACGCGCCGGCATTACCGACCTGCACCTTGATGATCGAAACAACTTTTTTGTATCCCCCACCCTCGGCACCGGTTTGAAGATCGGCGCATTCATGGTCGATTACGGCTTTAGCAGTTTTGCCGGCATTGCATCCGATCTTGGATTCACCCACCGGATATCACTGCAGCTAACCCTTTAAAACCTGAATCTACCTGTAAAATTTAGCTGTTCACGTCTGGTGCATCGTTTCATGCACTACACAATTGAACATCGCACTTATTTCACTTCTTCTGATCCAATTTGAACGTAACTCCAACAGTAATATTAACCGGACCGACAGCTACAGGAAAAACCGATCTTTCCGTTGCATTAGCCCGGTATTTTAATGCACCTGTGATATCTGCTGATTCGAGACAGTGCTACAAATATCTCGATATTGGTACCGGAAAACCCAACCCGGAAATTCTGACAGAGATTCCCCATTATCACATCTCAACTCTGAATCCAGACGAGTCTTACAACGTCTCCGACTTTTCAGATGATTTTAAGCACTGGAGCAAAACGATCCGGAAACAGGGCAAACCGGTCCTGGCAGCCGGCGGAAGTACGCTCTATATCGAATCATTAATCCGTCCGCTGGATGAACTTCCCCCCAGAAATGAAACCAACCTGCTTGAACTTCAAAACATCGCAGATCGCGAGGGGCTGACATCCATCCAAAAAAAGCTTGAAAAGGTTGATCCCGAATATGCGCAACGCATTGACGGTCCCAATCCGCACCGCATGTTCCGTGCGCTGGATGTGTGGATGCAAACGGGCCGGCCTTTCAGCAGTTTTCATAAAAACCGATCTTTTTCACTACCAAAGAATACCCTTCTGATATGCCTGGTCCGTGAGCGTACCGAACTGCATCAACGTATAAATGCGCGGGTGGATCAAATGATTACAGACGGTCTCCTTGAAGAGGTTCGCGGCATTCTGGATATGGGATTTGTACCAAATCTGCAGTCTTTGCAAACGGTTGGCTACCGGGAAGCGATTGACTGCATCCGCGGCAGGTTAACCACGGATGAAATGCTCGAAAAAATAAAAACGAACACCCGAAGATACGCTCGTCGACAGCTGACCTGGTTCCGGCGATGGAAACAGACTGCCTGGCTCGACCAAACCGGACAATCTCAAAAAAAATTGACCGAAACTGTGCTTAAGATGGCCGAACAACTGGCAGCTGAAACCTGAATGATGTACCTTCCTTGAATTCCACATACACAAATCCTTATACAGCCCATGCAGGTAGATATCGTAATCACTCTTCGCGAGTCCATTCTTGATCCCAAAGGTAAAGCATCTCATCACGCACTTGAGAATCTGGGATTTCGTAATATTTCCTCTGTTCGGATCGGCAAATTTATTCAGATCGATATTGACACCGACAATCCCGAAGAAGCACGGGAAATTGCTACGGAAGCCTGTGAAAAACTTCTTGCAAACACTGTGATGGAAAATTACGAGATCCGTATTCCCGACACATCATCCTGACCCATTCACCCAATCAGATATATATGACCTTTGGAGTACTCGTTTTTCCAGGATCTAATTGTGATCACGATGCCTACCATGCGCTTAAACATATCCATGGCATCAACACCTCTTTTATTTGGCATAAAGAATCGGAAATCGGTAACGTAGATGGTGTGATTATTCCCGGTGGTTTCTCCTACGGCGATTACCTGCGCAGCGGTGCCATTGCACGTTTCTCACCTGTAATGAATGCCGTAGCACGTTTTGCTGAAAAAGGAGGCCCGATCCTCGGCATTTGCAACGGATTTCAGATTCTGTTGGAAGCGCGCCTTCTTCCAGGCACCATGATGGCCAACGAGCAACTTCGCTTCACCTGCAAGTTCGTGAATCTTGTTTGCCAAAACCGTGATACACCCTTCACTTCATCCATACCCGACGAAATGGTACTCAGGATTCCGGTCGCTCATGGTGAAGGCAATTACTATGCCGACAGTGAACTGCTAAAAAAACTCGAAGACGCCAATCAGGTTGTTTTTCGTTATTGTGATGCTGATGGAAATATCACTCCCGAGGCAAATCCAAACGGATCCGTAGGTAACATAGCCGGTATCTGTAATGAAAAAGGAAACGTTGTTGGAATGATGCCCCATCCGGAGCGGGCTGTGGAACCCGGCCTGGGTTCCGATCACGGCAGATACCTGTTTGATTCTACACTTTCACGAATCATCACTGCGCTGTAAGAACACCATCGACGCATATTACAGCTTCCATGTCACAACAGACACGACAAAAACTGCATTGCAAGGATCTTGTCAAGCGGTACAAAAAACGTACCGTAGTTGACCATGTTGCAATTTCGGTTAATCAGTCAGAGATCGTGGGCCTGCTCGGACCCAACGGTGCCGGCAAGACCACCACATTCTATATGGTAGTTGGACTCATTCGTGCTGAAAAAGGTCGTATCTACCTGAATGAAAGAGATATAACCAGACTCCCCATGTACAGGAGAGCCCGTTATGGCATCGGTTACCTCTCGCAGGAAGCCAGCGTTTTTCGCAATCTGACGGTACGCCAGAACCTGGAGTCGGTTCTTGAATTCTACAATCTGAGTAAAAAAGATCGCAGAGAACGGGCAGATGAACTCATCGAGGAATTCAATCTGCAAACGGTCGTAAACAGTAAAGGTTTTAACCTTTCAGGAGGTGAACGTCGACGAACAGAAATCGCCCGCGCCATGGTCACCAGGCCTAACTTCCTTCTCCTTGACGAACCTTTTGCAGGAGTTGACCCAATCGCAGTGGAGGATATTCAACAAATCATATCCGGACTCAAACATAAGAACATCGGCATACTCATCACCGATCACAACGTTCATGAGACTCTGGCCATCACAGACCGGGCTTATCTCATGTTCGAGGGGCGAATTTTGAAAGAGGGATCATCTGATTTTTTAGCGGAAGATAAAGAGGCCAGAAAGCTTTATCTTGGAGAACAATTCAGACTGGACAGATATAATTACGAAACGGAAAAAAATCCTCAATAATGACTGTAGAAGAAATCACCGTTCAGGAGCTAAAAGAGATTCTGGACAAAAAAGATCCTGTATTACTGATTGATGTTCGCGAAAAATTCGAGAAAGATCTTGTGGATATTGGTGGCAACCTTATTCCACTTGGACAGCTTGCCGATCGCCTGTCTGAGATAGATTCCGAAAAGGAAAACCCCGTTGTTATCTATTGTCGCAGTGGTGCCAGAAGCGCCGAAGCCTGTCGCATTTTACAATCACACGGATTTCAAAATGTCAAAAACCTGAAGGGTGGAATTCTGAAATGGGCCGATGATATTGACCCCAGTCTGCCCAAATACTGACCGTGTGACCGTAACCCTCTTGTCTCTTTTTATTCTGCAACTTGGTTTTTTTAACCAGGACTGATTTTAAGCCGAAAAACCCCTAAAAGCAAAATGGTCACTTTCGATTTGACAAGCTTGATGTTGTCTTTGCGCTACACATATGCGGCTATCTGGTTCAGCAGCTCTTCATTGCTTCCGGTACGCTTCAATACCTGAAGCAGACTTGCCATGGATTCCTTGGGAGATTTTTTAAGCAGATACCTTCGCACCATATTTCGCTCTTCAAGCGAATCATCGATGAATTTGTCTTCGTTTCTTGTGCCTGATGCAGCGATGTTGATAGCCGGGAAAATACGATCATTTGCAATTTCACGATCCAGAACCAGCTCCATATTACCGGTTCCTTTAAACTCTTCAAAGATAAGATCATCCATCCTTGAGTTGGTTTCGACAAGGCATGTAGCGATGATAGTAAGGGAACCGCCGTTTTCAATTTTTCGGGCAGAACCAAAAATTTTCTTTGGGATATCCAATGCACGAATATCAAGTCCACCCGACATGGTGCGTCCGCCACCGCTTTGCGCGGCATTATAGGCCCTGCTCAACCTGGTAATGGAGTCAATCAAGAGTACTGCGTCTTTTCCCATTTCCGCTTTACGCTTAACATAACCCAATGCCAACTCGGAAATACGGGTATGACTTTTGGTCGATTTGTCATTAGAAGACGCAAATACACGACCACGGGTAGTTCGTATAAAATCGGTAACCTCTTCCGGACGCTCATCAACAAGCAAAACGGCCAGTTCAATGTCCGGGTGGTAGTCGTCGATTGAACGGGCAATATTTTTCAGAATTACCGTTTTTCCGGTTCGAGGGGGAGCTACTATGAGGGCTCGCTGTCCTTTACCGATGGGGGAGATCAAATCGATCACCCTGAGTTCAATTTCTTCCGGTTCCCGTGAAAGTTTGATTTGCTCAACGGGCATGATTGGAGTTTGCAAGTCAAAGCGCACAGCTTTGGCCCATACCTCGTATGGCTCACCATTTACGGAATTTACACTAACCAGACGTTTGTTTCCTCTTTGATCCTGCTCGATCTCTCCCTCGACTAACAGTCCGGGTTTGAGGTTAAAGAAACGAACCATGTCGGGTACCACGAACGGATCCTGTTGCGTAGCTGTAAACTCATGATCCAGTTTTCGCAAATATCCAACCCCTTTTTCCGTAACCTCCATAATACCGGAGTAGACACCGGCCGGTTTTACGTGCTGGTTGTCAAGAAAATTGGGCAAACCGCCGCCCCGATTCTGGTTATTACCCTTTTTTCCCCTGGGTCGATTTTTTTTTCCTTTTTTCTTGTTCCTGTGGCGTGATTTTTTATCCTGGGAGTTACTCATTTTTTTGTTGTTATGTCTGATTATACAGGACAATACATTTATTCAGGTCAATATCCATATCTGCCTGAAAAACGAAGTACTGCACTGTGTCACTGGAAATAAAACCAGGACAAATGGATGTACATCAGAAAGGAGTTATTCCCGGATCGAGATTCGCACTCGCTAATCCTAGCGAATGGTTGTTTCTTCTGCAATCCAGTCGTAACATTGTTTAAGTGAACCGTCAACACGGATTCTTTCGCCCGTATTCCAGTTCTGATAGAATTTCTCTTCTGCAGTGGGGGTCACTGGCTCATAGGTCCGATAGAGCCTGTTAACGGTACTGGTAACATTGGAGTTGCGTTGCTTGGCTCTGTCCAGATAATCAAGCACCAGCCAATAGACAACCTTGTCAACTCGTGACATATCCGAACCGGCACACCTGGAAACGGCCTCACCGTAAATCTGTGCAATAGTAATCTGTGGCTCTCCCCAGTTGGGATCCTCACTTGCAGCACGCCGTGCGTAACGCCTGGCTGTCTGCAAATCACGAAGATTCAAATAATTATCGGCAATTCGAAGTGATGTACGGGCTTTCGTCGTGCCCTGCTGTATTGCGTGTACCTCAGAAAGAAACTTGATCGCTTCCCTGTAATCACCGTTGTTCTCCGCTTTATCGGCAAGCCGGGTCACATTGGTAACACTGGGCTCATACTCATACATTATTGTTGCCATTCTTCTGGCATTGGAAGCGTCACCGACAGCTACATAAAGCTCGTAAAGCTCCTGCATGATTTCCACATTTCCGGGATCCTGATCCAAATCTTCCGTAAGCAGATCAATTCGTTCCGCAGGATCGGTAATCAGATCATTTCGCGTCTGCGCAAAAAACTGCTGCGTTTCTTCATCGGCAAACGGTTCGGCTCCGTTTATAATTCGGAAGGCGTTATCGCGATCATTCTGACGTGCGTAGTTTTGCACAAGAAGCTGCACGTAATAGCCGCTTCCTGACTCGGTCGCCCGCTTGGGGTCCAGGTTGAACATGGCTTCGTAATCATCCAGTGCCTGCTGAAAGGCATTCTGGATATGATCCGAGTTGCTCTGGAGAAATCGTCCGCGGTTGAAGTGCCAGCGGTAATGATCGATTTCATCTTCCGTAAACAGAGCGAATACCCTGTCAAACATTTGCAAGGACGAATCCAGATATGCTTCACGGAGGGAGGGATCTTCCTGTTGTGTGGCCATGTATTCGTAAATATCTATCATCCTGCGGAAGTTACGCTCTGCCGGATAGTTACCAGGATACTCCTCCATCTCTCTGGGATGTGCATCAACCAGCCATCGGCCATAGATAAGTGCTTGCTCGTATTGTTCATTTCGAAAATCCTCAGAAAACAGAGACTGGATCTGGAGTGGCGTGTACCCGAACGGTTGTGCCTTTGCCGCACCGGAGATAACCAGGATGGTAACGAAGATTAAAGTGAATTTTGCCATGATCTTGATATTAAACTGTTGCTGTTTGCTTACTGCAGACGGCGTTGAATGAACATAAGTTCTGATAAGTTAAATGAAATTTTCAGCGCAAAAACTCTTTCGGCTATGAGCCCCGAATCCTGTGTCCCCCGAAATCCATACTCTGCATTGATATCAATGGACGAGTTGGTCCGGAAGGATGGGATATTGAGGCCGCCATGTATGGTAAAGGTTTCAATGTTGTTGTTGTTGAGTTTCAAACTGCCTGTATCGTATGATACGCCCAACCTGTAGGTAAAGTTCGACAAGAATGTGGATGCATCCCTTCGGGTGGCTAAGTACTGCCCCCCCAGACCCACTCTCACGCGATCTTTTAGAAACGTTTCCGATGCGCCATCGAAATTGGAATAATCGCTCCAGTTTTGATACAGCACATCGGTACTCAGTTGCAAATATGGATTAGGGTTGTATGATGCTCCGGCACTGGCTTCCATGGGATACGTTGCCTGTCCATCCCCGTAATCCGATGCCGAACGAATGGTCACAGTATTAACGTCGATTCGGGACTCAAGTTTTCGCTCAGAAACCAAATTGACCGGAAGTGATACCATAGCCCCTAACGTAAACCGGTCATTTTGTCGAAATGTATTCCTTTGTGAGAAATATAGGCCAAAACGATTTCCAAATCCATAGTGAGATGTTAATTCCTGTAAATTAGTTGGTCTGTATCCCTCATCCATAATAATCACTGTCTGTTGACGCCTGATGTTGCCAAGAAACAGGGAAGGTGCATAACCAATTGAAAAAGAATTGGTAAGGCGGTAGCCAATGCCTGCCTCAATTTTATTCATGCCACCGCTGCCCGTGTTTTCAATTTGATATTGCAATTCTCCGCCACTGTGATTCTCATCGGGGTCAAGCAGATACTGATTCTGGAGTGTATACCGAGACGAGGTCAGAGGGGATATGGACAAAGCAATTCCCAAACGATCCCTGGTAACCGGCAACACCACCTGGAAAGGGCCGGTATGAAATTTGGTTGAACGGTAATTGGTATTGCTTGAAATGGCATCGTAACTGGTGACTTCAAACGTACCACTTGCATTAGTGAATATCGCCCGTGACCATGCCGCCGGATTTGCAATACCCGGAAGACGGCTATCGTGAAGAGCAACACCGTAAACGCCCATGCCGTCTGATACGGAAGAGCGGTAATCATGGGGAGTGCCCAATCCAAAATGGGAATAGGCAGACCCCCCTTTCCAGATATCCTGCGCATTCACAGCGAAACAAACTCCAAAAAACAGGATAATGAAAAGAACCGGGGTGATTATGATAGTACGTCTCATTTGGATATGTGTCCGTTTACCGGACTTTTGATGTGCTTGTAATTAGCAATTTTGGCTGACGGTGTAAACTTTCGCTTCCTGAAATCAGGGAAGGCTGGAAACGTCCATCGTTTACCCCCATGACGGCATAGAGTTTTCGTCGACTGTCCGGAGACCGGATTTGTTCATTGGCCAATGACGTTGCATTAACCCGGAAGGAGTTGTCCTCACTGTACCTGTTTATCACCGGGTAACGAGGCTCTGCGGTGATTGCAAAGTTTATCTGATCCGGCTCCAGAAAATAAATCTGCATCACATTGGAACCGGGACGCCGAAAATCTGCGGGTACTCCGCTTTTCATGCGTAACGTATCTTCATACAGTACAAGCTCTACTCTGGAAAAATTGATGTTCCCGAGAAACTCCTCTGTAAAATCAATATCCAGCTCGATCATGCTGCCCCTGGTATTGTACACTGGTACGCTTGTACCTGCCATCTCCTCATCCGGCCCCTCTTTTTTCAGGCTTACCGCCCAGCTGCTTATGCTCTTGGTAAGATCCGCTGAATCATTTGCACTCTGAAAGATCAAATTGGCCCGGGACACCTGAGCAGAAAACATTTTTTCCGTACCATCGGCCGGCACGATAGCCAGGCCCGGCAGGTCGGCACGGTAAAGCGAATCCCTTTCAGATGATACAGGGCGCATGAAAATATCCCGATATTTTCCGGCCCAATCGTCACTCAATGGTACCGCAATGGAATCTCTTTCATCCAGCGTGAATTCACCTACCACTTTTCTGCTAAAATCCGGTTGTTTGGCGAGACCGGGAATGGAATCGTAACGCCAGGAACTGCTTCTCCATGGCCGGCTGATCTCAACAATTTGGAATTGCCCGGTTGCTGACTCGGATCCATACCGGCTGTTGATATTCAAACTGAGCAGAGCGACATCGTTTTCGCCAATGGAATCGACTTGAGTGTCCCGCAAGATGGATGGACGCAACAAGGCCATAGCGGTAATTTCTCCAAAAACAGGATCATTTACCTTACCTGTTGTCACGAAAGGCAGGTTACCGCTGAAAGATGGAGAGCTTACAACAGACAGATCGGAGATCAGAATCGTATCGGCGTGAACCTGCACATCATCCGGAGAAAGCTCGCCGCCGACTATTGGAGTATCATCGCAAGATGAGATGAATCCAACAGCCAAAAGCAGGGCCATGGGGAGTGTCAGACGGTTCAAAATGCCGTCAAACGTATACATATAGCGTTAAACCAGAGGTTATTGCGTAATTTTCTTGTAATAGTCGGCAAATTGGCTGGAGACATCCTGAGGTGATCCCTGAATTTTGTCGGGATCAATATCCAGAGATCTGAATGTTTCATCCAACTCGGAGCCAAGCTCGTTGCCGGTCACCACATGATCGGCATAAGACAGGCCGGCCCTGAGAAAATCGACTTTGCCATCAAACAGCACGGAATTCCGGTCGAAATCTTCGGGAAGGGACATCAGATCAAGAATGCTCTCATCAAAAATACCGAGGTTGGCAGCACTGTGAACATTAAAAACTACC
>SKXL01000093.1 GCA_007128425.1 Balneolales bacterium
CCCGCGATACGCTGATCATGCGCATGAGTGAAGAACAGTGGGATGAGGTGATTCAAACCAATCTCAAAAGCGTATTCAACTATTCCAAGGCTGTTATACGTCCCATGATGAAGGCAAGAGCAGGATCCATCATCAACATCAGTTCAGTAGTGGGAATATCCGGCAATGCCGGACAAACCAATTACTCCGCTTCAAAGGCGGGCATCATAGGGTTTTCCAAATCCCTTGCAAAAGAAGTCGCTTCCCGCAATATCAGGGTCAACGTGATTGCACCCGGATACATATCCACAGAAATGACAGGACAGCTGGATGAGAGCATCCTGAAAAGTATTGAAGCGAGCATACCACTGAAAAGAGCGGGTGAACCTGATGAAGTTGCTCATTCCGTTGTATTTCTGGCCTCAAGTGCATCCTCCTATCTCACCGGTGCTGTTTTGACTGTTGACGGAGGCATGGCCATGTAGCCTTACTCATAAAGTTGATTTAACAGGAATCTATTTTTATTATAATAGGCGTTTAAGCGAGCCCATTGGTAAATTCCAAGAATCGCGAAATCAAACACATAACTCACAATAAACAGGTAACACATTATGTCGAAAGATATCGATGCAAAAGTAAAAGCAATTATCGTTGACAAGCTTGGAGTCGATGAATCCGAGGTAAACAACGATGCAAATTTCACAAATGACCTGGGAGCGGATTCCCTGGATACTGTGGAACTTATCATGGAGTTCGAAAAAGAATTTGATATCAGTATACCTGATGAAGATGCAGAAAATATTGCAACTGTCGGTGATGCTGTAGAATATCTGAAAGGAAAAATCTCCTAACCGTCACCTACCTTTTTTTAATGTCTAAACGCAGAGTAGTAATTACCGGAATTGGGGCCCTTACTCCCATTGGTAAAGGTGCCCCCGAATTTTGGAATGGGTTGATATCCGGGAAAAGCGGTTCAAAGTCGATTGATAACTTTGATGTCAGCAATTTTCCCACCAGGTTTGCCGCACAGATTGAGGATTATGACGCCTCGGAGTACATGAATGCCAAAGAAGCCCGTCGCATGGACAAGTTCTGTCAGTATGCGATGATCACTGCCGATGAGGCACTCGAAGACTCCGGACTTGATTTTGATCAGGTTGACAAAAATCGTGTTGCCGTCATCATTGGTAGTGGAATAGGCGGTATGCAGACCTTTTATCAGCAGTCCGTTGATTTTTATGAAAAGGGACAGCGGGCAGTTTCTCCATTCTTCATACCCATGCTTATTCCCGATATGGCTTCCGGGCAGATTTCTATAAAACACGGCTTTCGTGGACCTAATTTCTGTGCTGTTTCGGCATGTGCCACCGGTTCCCACAACATAGGCCTGGCTTATGATGCCATTGTCAATGGAAACGCCGACTTTGCGGTTACCGGTGGAGCAGAAGCCTCCGTCTTCGGAATGGGATTGGCTGGTTTTAACGCTGTCAGGGCTATGTCAACACGTAATGATACTCCGGAAACGGCATCTCGTCCATTTGATAAAACCCGTGATGGATTTGTTTTGGGGGAAGGTGCCGGCATGCTGTTCCTGGAGTCATACGAATCAGCTATGAAACGTGGTGCCAGGATTTATGGCGAAATCAGCGGATACGGATTTTCTGCCGATGCCCATCACATAACGGCGCCGGATCCCGAAGGTAAAGGGGTTATTCTCGCCATGACCAGTGCCCTTAAATCTGCCGGCATACGACTTGAAGATGTTGACCATATCAACATGCATGGCACATCAACACCGTTGGGGGATATTGCTGAAACACGTTCCATAAAGAAGGTATTTGGGGATCATGCCTATAAAATGAACCTCAATTCCACCAAATCGATGACAGGACATACACTTGGTGCAGCCGGTGCCATAGAGTCCATTGCCACCGTTCTGGCTATCTATCATGGAATCATACCTCCAACAATCAATTATGAACACCCTGACCCTGAATGTGATCTGAATTATACCACCAATGAAGCCGAGGTCCGTAATATTTCCTATGGTTTGAATAACGCTTTCGGTTTTGGTGGTCATAACACAACAGTGGTTTTTAAAAAATTCGCGGAATAGTGATTAAACGAATCCGGGCATTGCTTGAGCGGAAGCAACTCGATTCTGAGCATAAAAAAAAAATCAAAGCTGTCAGTAAACTGGTTGGCCTGCCTGCCTGTCGACCAGCACTATATCTGAAAGCATTGAGGCATCGCTCTTTGGTTGCAGAGAAAAATATGGCAGCAACAGAGTCTTATGAACAGCTGGAGTTTCTAGGTGATGCCGTTCTTGACCTCGTTGTCTCCGAGATAATTTATGAAATGTATCCGGATGCCGGAGAAGGAAAACTTACTCAGCTGAGATCACGCCTCGTAAAAGGCGAAATGCTGGCGCATATTGCCCGAAACATTCAATTGATGGATTATATTGAACTTGGGGAAAGGGTGAAAAACCAGGGTGTTGAACAGTCTGAAAGTGTACTTGCTGATGCTTTTGAAGCGTTGGTTGGTGCTGTATTCCAGGATCATGGCTTCAATGCATGCCGTGATTTTGTTGTAAAACTCTATAAAGACAATGTCGACTTCGATGAGCTGATCACCCTGAGCGATAACTATAAAAGCATTCTTTTGGAAGTAGCACAGGCAAAAAAAATGCCTGCACCGATATACCGAATTGTCAAGGAGACAGGCCCGGGACACGAAAAAATCTTTGATGTCGAGGTGCGTGTCAATAACAATGTCATGGGAACCGGTAGCGGAAAGAACAAGAAAAAAGCCGAGCAGGCAGCAGCACGATCTGCTCTAAATATCTTGAGGAACATGTAGTTATTCTGTTGTATCTTCAAATAAATATTATTCGGTTATACACACCCAGGTATCCACAACAATAATTCTCAGTTTTGTATGTCACAATCGACGATCGAAATAAAAAGAACGCAACATTCGCGTTTAAACGAGATTGATTTTGATAATCTTACTTTCGGTGAACAGTTTTCAGATCACATGCTTGAAGTCCGCTTTAGTGATGGACGGTGGCACGAGCCCCAGATTTTACCCTACGGACAAATACCCATGTATCCTGCTGTCTCCACACTGCATTATGGGCAAGCTGTATTTGAGGGCATGAAAGCTTTTCGCTATGAGTCGGATAAAGTTAATATTTTTAGAATTGAGAAGCATTACGACCGATTTCGGCGTTCCTGCGAACGGGTTTGCATACCAGAAGTGCCCGAAGAAGTCTTCAAGGAGGGGATGGTGGAACTTGTCCGTACCGATCGCGAATGGGTGCCCAGAAACAAATACAAATCACTGTATATACGGCCAATTGTATTTGCTACAGACCAGACACTTGGGTTGCGTGCTTCCAGAAATTATCGTTTTTATATTATTTGCAGTCCGGTTGGCAACTACTATTCTGAGGGTATCAAACCAATACGTCTTACCACAATGCCAAAGTATGTGCGAGCCGTTCTTGGAGGTGTAGGTGATGTAAAGGTACCAGGCAATTATGCAGCAAGTCTTCAACCTACCACCAAAGCTCAGCATATGGGCTACACACAGGTACTCTGGCTTGATGCAGTAGAACACAGATTTGTGGAAGAGGTTGGAAGCATGAATATTTTTTTTGTGATAGGAGACACTCTGGTCACACCACCGCTCAATGGAAGCATACTGCCGGGAATCACACGCAACAGTATTCTGGAACTGGCAAAAGCCGAAGGCCTGAAATATGAAGAACGCCCGGTATCTATTGAACAGCTGGTATCCTTGCATAACAAAGCACAGGTGAAAGAGATATTTGGTGCCGGAACGGCGGCGGTCATTTCACCTGTTGGCTTGATACACCATGAAGAGTATGAAATCACAATAGCAGCTGATGAGATGGGTCCGGTCGCCCGATGGTTTTACGACAAAATAACAGGCATACAACACGGCGAAGTTGCAGCCCCTGATTCCTGGTGTACAGTTATCTAATTTTCTCTCATTATTTTTAATCTCGGTTATCATGAAGGCATATCTGGATCTGGTCGAGCGAGTGCTTCAAAACGGCACCAGAAAGGAAAATCGAACGGGTATTGATACGATCTCATCCTTTGCCGAGTTCTACAAAGTCAATTTGCAGGATGGATATCCGCTGTTAACCACAAAAAAAATTCCATTTCGATCCGTTATTCTTGAACTGCTCTGGTATCTTAGAGGGGAAGATCATATTCGCTGGCTTCGGGATGAAAATGACTGCCATATCTGGGATGCCTGGGCAGATGAAAACGGATATGTCGGGCCCATTTATCCGGTTATGTGGAGACGCTTTCCTTCTCTGGACGAGGAAGAGGTCGATTTGGAAGGCAATGCGGGTACGATAAAAAAAATGGCTCCCCATAAAAAAGAGCACGATCAGATTCGTAATGCCATTGAATTGCTTCGCACCGATCCACACAGCAGGCGTATTGTGGTTAATGCCTGGCATCCCGGCCTCCTGGATAAAATGGCTCTTCCACCATGTCACGTCATGTTTATTTTCAATGTCACTGAGGGCAGATTGAATTGCCACTTGACCCAGCGTTCGGGTGATATCGCATTGGGGATTCCATTTAACATGGCTTGCTATTCTGCGCTCACCATGGCTATGGCAAAAATAACCGGGCTCGAACCCGGAGAGTTTGCTCATACCATTGTGGATGCTCATATCTATGTTAATCATATAGCTGGTCTTCAGGAGCAGCTTGCGCGTGAACCTCGCAACCTGCCAAAGCTGGAGATTAATGCGATAGATATTGATGAACTTTCTCTGGAAGATTTCAGGCTCATTAATTATAATCCCCATCCCAGAATATCCTTTGAAGTAGCTGTTTAAATCTGTACGATACCATGATAATCAGCATGATCGCGGCACATGACCCTGATCTGGTCATTGGAATAGAAGGAAAACTCCCCTGGCATATCCCGGAAGACCTTGCGCATTTCAAGAGCAGAACTGAAAATTATCCCGTTGTCATGGGACGGGGTGTTTTTGAGGAGTTGGGTGAAAAACCGCTGCCTGACAGACGCAATGTTGTACTTTCAAGAAGCAAAACATACGAGCATGTTGAGATCTGCCGAAGTAAGGAGGAGGTACTGAGGCTCCTTGACGATGAAAAAAAAATCTATATCATCGGTGGAGAACAGATATACAGAATATTTTACCCGATCTGCACACGACTGGAGTTGACGGTCATTTATGAGCGTTATAGCGGTGACACTTTTTTCCCGGAATATCGAAATGACATCGGAAAGCTTTGGAAAGAGGTTTTCAGAAAGGATGCAGACGGGCTTTCATTCGTTGATTACGAACGAATTCGCTCTTAATGATAATGTATTTACTAATTGCTGTCATTGCTGTAATTCAACTTTTGGGTGGTGGATCTCAAACAGATGTGTTTCCAGTGGTGCCTTTGAATGAATACGAAAACAATATTCTTGACTCAGGTGGCGATCTGCTGAAAGAACAGGCGGCCCTGGACATACATTTTTACGAGCTGGATTTAACCATAAATCCCTTTGATAGCACGATCGCCGGAAGCGTGCGGATGCATTCTCGCGTACTTTATGAAACGGAGACGTATGTAGCGCATCTTGACACTCTGTTTGATGTACATCACGTCCACTATCAGTCAGATGATACATCGGTCGTTTTTCCACTTGCTTTCACACATAGTGACGGCCTTGTAATTGCACAGCTTCCGGAAGTGTCTGCGCCCGGCAGTACTCTTACGATTACTGTTACGTATACCGGAAAACCGAGAATGGCGCCCAATCCACCATGGGAAGGCGGGTTTACCTGGGCATGGACTGATGACGGCAAACCCTGGATTGGCGTCTCCTGTCAGGTAAACGGCGCGGATATCTGGTGGCCGGTGAAAGACCATCCCTCTGACCGGCCCGATTCGGTATCCCTGAAATTCACCGTACCGGATTCCGTAACAGCCGTATCCAACGGTCTGCTCAGATCGGTGGAACAGAGAAGTCAGGGAACGAAAACGTACCATTGGGTGACCAATTATCCGATAAGCAATTATGCGGTCACCGTGAATGTTGGTCCCTATATAGAGCTTGAACGGACATACAAAAGCATAACCGGCGAAACTTTTCCCGTCTACTTCTGGGCGTTGCCGCAACATAAAGTCAAGGCAGAACAACTATTGGATCAAATTGATCACCAGATGCGGTTCCTGGAGGATCTTTTGGGACCATACCCCTACCGAAATGAAAAATACGGTGTGGTTGAAGCACCTTTTTTCGGTATGGAACATCAGACCATCATTGCCTATGGCGCCGGCTACAAAAACGACACCGTTTTTGATACAGATTCGGGTTTCGATGATTTGCACCATCATGAACTTTCCCATGAATGGTGGGGCAATTACGTAACGGCTTATGATTGGAAGGATTTCTGGATACATGAGGGGTTCGGCACGTATATGCAACCATTGTACGCCGAGCATTTGCACGGCAAAGAACATTACCGCTACTTTATGAAGCGCCTTTATCAAAGAATTTTAAATAACATCCCAGTCGCACCGTCTGAAAGCCGCACCACCCGGGAAATGTTTGAAGGCAGAGATATTTACATGAAGGGTGCCTGGGTTCTGCATACGTTGCGAAAAATGATAGGTGATGAGTCCTTTTTTGCAGCATTGAGAGAGATGGTATACCCACGAACAACGGAACGGCAGAACTATGCCATGGTTTCGGCGCGATTTACTGATACGCAGGATTTTATTCGTATCGTTGAAAAAATATCAGATCGAAAACTGGATTGGTTTTTCACTACTTATCTGAGATACAGTGACTTGCCAATCCTTGAAAAAAGATGGGTCAATAATTCACTGATTTTGTCTTGGTCCACACCGTCTAACCAGGAATTTCCCATGCCGGTAGAGGTTTGTGATGGAACGCACTGCACAACGGTTATACCCGATGGGAAAACACCGCTCACCATACAATACCCCGACAGACTGGTGATTGATCCCTACAACAGGATTCTGCGCTCTGGATTGTACCACCAGCCTTGATCGCCTGGTCTTTATTATCCGTTCCTGCAGAAATCAACAAGACATAATGGCTTTGTAAACAGGATGTCTATCTTGGCAACCTTAACTCTCAGCTGGAAACCTTTTACTTGCTGTTTCCGTGTCGGGGTTGTCAATGACAAACGTATACGGTGTTGACCAGTTGCCCGAAACTCCATAGAAGTCAATGGCCATAATCCGGATTGTATATTCGCCGGATTCAGACAAGAGGGTAGAGAATTCATTTCTATGGTGAAGTGTTGCCGTGTGATGTTTTTTTCGTACCTGGTTTGGAAGGTTCTGATATATGTGCACAAGGTATTGATCCGCCATGGGAACGGAAGACCATTGAAAAGAGACATGGTACATTTTGGGGGCAACTGACTCGATTGTTGTATCAGGTTTCGCGACAATGGAATCAAGAATTATTGGCTTCTCAGGCAGCGTGATATGAGAATAGTTCGCTGTGGTGATTCTGCCCATTATGCCACTCCCAGCTTTAATTTCACAAGGTTCTCGCCGGCAGTTCCACCAGACGGATCCTTGTTTTGATGCCACTATCATACCGGATTCCCCTCTGCAATGAACACCGAAGGAGACGGGTGGTCCTTCCGAAGGATATATCGATTTATCGTAACAGCGAAGGATTTTTGGAAGTGAGGAAGTATGAGCGTGGTTTTCAAAATGGAGCTCAGCACCCTTCAGGATGATATCAGTACCATCTGATCCGAAGGCAATCCTGGAGGATGGATACAGGATCAAAATGCCGTCTGGATGAAAATCGAGTATGGCAAAATGCCTTGCACATGTTTCGACAATATCTCCTGGCAACAGTCCGGTATCAGTCGTCAGGTCCAACAGTGTATCATCCCGGGAGATCTTAAGGCTGCTGTGTGAGTAGGAGATTTCTGCAAAAGAGGACTCTTTCATGGTGGTTGTATCAATCCGAGTTTTTTGCAGAACCGAACTATCATTTACAAGCTTCACTAATTCAGGTATTTCTGAAAGGGAGCCGGCATCCGAAGTATTACCAGTGTCGCTCAGGTAATAAACAGCAGCTGATATGGCAAGCAATAAGATGGTGGTCGGTCGGATGTACATGAAAAGGGTGTTTATGCTTCGTGAAACGTGAGATCTTTCAAATGTACTACATAGTGTTTTATCACTGGCCGGGTTAGAGCAATAATATGTTGGCTGTCGGATGCTTTGGAAAACTCAACAGCCACATCGTCGTTTTGCAGAATCCAGATGCCGTCGCTTTGGTAGGTATAAGCCTCACTCTCACTATAATCATGAAAAAGGTAACAATCAACTGTTTGCCGATCAGATGGCAGACCCATGGTTTCAAGTGAAATGGCAGTCTGTTTCCTCCATTTGGCAAGCTGTTTATCCGTTGGTTTCTTGTCCAAGAAAGTAGTGCGAAAAAAATCACGATTCAAAAAACGCCTGCACAAGTCACGCAAAACAGGATAATCAAAACTCTGCCAATATTTCAGATTTATCAGGATGTCATTGTCGTCAAGGTCCACAAAAGAATCCAGCATTTTATTAGTTACTTTCTTTGCCGAAGCATGACCATTGCGAAAAAAGTACTCAAGTGCCTGTGAATTAAATGGAAGCTCTGCATTTTGACGCAACAGGTCTCGTACTTGTTTTAATATGGCAAGCAACAGTTTGTCTCCGGCCAGTACCGTCTTGTGAAGGTATACCTGCATATACATCAGTCTTCGGGCAACGATATAATTTTCTATGGCATAAATGCCTTTTTTATCGATGACGATGTTACCCTGATGCACCCGCATGGTACGGATGATACGATCGATGCCGACAGCACCTTCCTGAACACCAGTGAACATGCTGTCGCGCCGAATATAATCAAGCCGGTCTATATCAAGCTGGGAAGAAATAAGTTGATGAAGAAATTTTTTGGGATAGCGATTCGTAAAAATTTCGATGGCCGTGTCAAGTCGACCTTGAAACTGCCGGTTTAACTCTTCCATTAGCAGCAAGGTGAGCTGCTCGTGATTGGTGTGCCGGATGATACACTTTTCGAGTGTATGAGAAAAAGGACCATGTCCGATATCATGAAGCAGTATGGCGACCAGGGTGCTTTCGAATTCTTTGTGGGTAATCGTGGTATCTCTTTCCCGGAGATGGTTCAGTACCCGCTGCATGAGGCCTAAAGCGCCTAAAGCATGAGAAAACCTGGAGTGCTCCGCTCCGGGAAATACCGTATTGGCGAGACCGAGCTGACGAATGCGACGCAATCGCTGTACATAAGGATGGTCCAGAAGGCGCAGAACCAGCCCTTTGGGTACGTGAATAAACCCGTGTACAGGATCGGTAAAGATTTTGTATTGCGTTGATTTGTCCATTTATGTGAAATCTCCTGACACCTTAGTTCGGATGTTCCGCGGCTGCAGCTATAAAGTACTGAAATGGTCCGGGAAAATAAGTATTATTTGGCACCCGGAATAATGACTAAAGGAATTGATATGACATTTGATAAAAGAACAGAAGAGTTTTTGGAAAATCTTTTGGTTACACCAAGCCCGACCGGTTTTGAAAAAGCGGGCCAGCAGGTCTGGCTTGACTATCTGAAACCGGTTGCCGACGTTATCGAAACAGATGCCTATGGATCTGCGGCTGCGCGGTTAGAAGTGCATCCGAAAGCAATCACGGTTATGCTTGAGGCACATTGCGATGAAATAGGCATGATTGTCCAGTATATCGACGAATCGGGATTTGTTTATGTAAATCGTGTTGGCGGAAGCGATCCGGGTATTGCCAGGGCCAGAAAAGTGTTCATCCACAGCCGGGATGGCATTGTCAGTGGTGTGATTGGCAGTACAGCCATACATCTTCAGGATCGTGAAAACAACAAGCTGCCCAAGTGGACCGATCTTTTTATTGATATCGGCGCTTCAAGCAGGGAGGAGGCGCTTGGAATGATTCGTGTTGGGGATCCGGTTACCATTGCCGAGCAGTTTGAATATATGTCCGATGAGCTCATCACCGGACGGGCGCTGGATAATCGACTTGGAGGGTTTGCTGTTGCCAGAGTAATTGAATTACTGTGCGAGAGAAGGGATGAGCTGAATGTCAATGTCATTGCCCTGAATGCAGTTCAGGAGGAAGTTGGGGGGTTTGGGGCACGGATGATGGCCTATAGATATGATCCGGATGTGGCAGTTGTCACGGATGTCACACACGCCACAGACACCCCTGGTATAAATCACAAGCAGCACGGACTGGTGAAACTCGGTAAGGGACCTGTAATCAACCATGGTGGAGCAAACCATCCCGTTGTTTTGTCACATTTTGAAAATGTTGCCATGAAGATGGGTATGCAGCTGCAACGTGAAGCTTCAGGCTCGCGCACAGGAACCGATACCGACTCAATATTTTATCAGAAAAGGGGAATACCCAGCGGATTGGTATCGCTTCCCTTGCGATATATGCACAGCCCGGTAGAGTTGGCCTCATTGTCGGATGTAGAACAGCTCACGGACTTTCTGGTTGAAGTTGTACTGGCAATGGAAAAGAATCAATCCTTCTCTCTTTTTGATTGATTCCCGTTATACATCGGGTCCAAACATAAAAAAGCCAATTCGGTTAATTGAATTGGCTTTTTTAAATGCTTTATAAAGAACAGGATAATTCTTTATTGCTTTTTATTGTTTTGGATATCCACACGGATGTCCTGTGACAATTTTTTAAGATCCTGGAGTAATTTTCTCGCGCGAGTTCCAGCAGTTTTGTTGCCCTTGCTGTAGAACTTCTCCATATCCACCTCTAAATCATCAACCAAAGTTTTTATTTCGTTGAATCTGTTCATGAATTGACTCCGTTAATTTTCAATTGAATTACAAGTTACAAGAAGACGTCTCGCCTCCGTTTGGTGGAAGCTAAATATAAGCTATCCAAGATGTCAAGTAAAAATCGCCAATCAGGCGTTTAAAAAGCAGTTTTATTTTTGAAAAAAGTATGATATTTAGGTAATACAGAGATCAAGAGGTTCATAAAGCTTGCAAACCCTTTCTATCAGGAAGGTCTCCAAATGCTCTTAATGAGCTTAGAAAGCTGTTTATGGGTGGTGGATCAAGTTCTTTGGGGATTTTATTTGAAAAGTCCAGTACCTGCCCGGCACTGGTTTCATCATCCGAATTATTTTTTAAAAAAATTGATTCATAGTCGTCATCTGTAGAAAAAATGACTACAGTATCCCGATTCAACTGTATGGTGAGGGCCTCTGCCAGGGTATGTAATGGCATTGAAACAATTTTCTGAGCATCTGCATCCCATATCAGATTTGAGAGAACCAGATGCGTGCCTGCCGGACGCTCTTCTATCCAGCTGTCATTAATATGCAGCGTATTACCCGTTTTCTTTATAATTTGTTTCTGATATCCATTTAAACCAATGCCGGCAACACCATTGTCTGCAAGCAATGCTACGATTCTGTGATTTAAATCCCGGGTGCTTCTGATTGTGGCTTCATCTCTCATAGTTCCGGTCTGGATGAGACGTTCGGTATAAGCACTGTCACCATGCAAAATTATGCCCGAACATCCCACCTGTTGCGCCATGGCTTCGGAAAAGGATTTCATGAAAAGCGAATGATCGAGGTGTTCATAGTCGATAATTGCAATGTATTTCATCGCTTTGTGTTCATTTTGATTTAATATTTGAAAGATACTGAGCTTTTAATTGGTAGGGTAGCAGCTCAGAAACGGTGAGCCTTGAAAGTTCAAATTCATTGTGGTGAAGCAGCATGGTTCCACTGCTCATATGTTCAAGAAGAACCTGCCTGCAGGCGCCACAAGGACTCACATAATCACTTTTTGGCGCATAAACATGGATACTGTGTAGTTTTCTGGCGCCAGATGCAAGCGCTTTGGCTAATGCTGTCCGCTCGGCGCATAGCCCTTTTTGCCAGTCGGAAATCTCTATATTGACACCTGAAAAGATACCGGCATCGGTGATCAGAAGTGATGCGACGGGGAATGAGGAATGTGGTGTGATACAGCGGCCTGTCAGTTCATTGAGTCGATCCACACCATTTCGAGTTTCACTTGTCTGAAAAAAACGGTCCATCTCAAGGTCAAGAATTGATGGTCGGGTTTCGCACGTCATTCCAGTCTGTTCACACCAGAAAGTCACTGTTGCAGATCCGCATGTAAAAAGCTTCTGCTGCTCAATCAAATCCGTTGCCGGGCTGCCGACAGCAGATCCAGGAGTTCCAAATGTTGTTCCGGTTTCAGGCAACATGAGCATTTGAGGTGAATCACCCTCGCTGAGGCATGTGAAAACAGCTGCCTGAACAGCATCTATTGTGAGAGGAAATGAGACATTCTCGACTCGCACACCCGGATAATAGGTACCCGTTTTTCCCATAACAATACAGGCCTGCTTGATTCCGGAGTAGGGAACATAGCTTCGGGTTAACAGGTTTTTCCAACTGACTTTATGCATATACCTATTCGGATATTATTTTTGTGTAACGTGAGAATATCAGGATGCCAGCCCTTAATCATGGCTCAAATTCTTGAATAAGTTCAAACTTCCGTGATTGAGATGAAAATGGGTGTACAGGCGACTTGAGAGCTCCTTCATTCCATAGCAGGAACTGATCGCTGTAGTGATCGGAGAATACATGCCCGGATTGACCGGTGCTTAACACCGACACAAACATGTTTTCTGGTTGTAGCGTCATAATGCGTTTACTCGTTGTCGCACCTGCCAGTGTAGCTCCATTATTATGGCTCAGATGAACGGTCTGCAGTGAATGTGGAGACCCTGATACATCAGCCCTGCCAGGTTTGAACAGGTTGCGTTCCGCGAGGCGTGCAGATTTGCTTGAGTGTTGGGTCTCATCAAAAAGTACATCTTGAAATGAGCCGTCAACTATCCGCTGCCACTGCCAGGTATGCAGTTCGTTGCCATATTTATCCGAAAGATAACGTATGGCACCTGAGATGCTTTCAAACACCCACTCACTGTATGAATAGGGGTGACTTGCGGGCCATTTGTCAGGATCTTTCAAAAGAGCGGCAACAACGGAATACGGAATGTTCGGAGAACTGTATACCATCTCAATATACTTTTCATCAAGATAGCCGCGATACAGGTTTCTGCCTGCGTAAACGATAAAAAGCTGGAATAGGGTAGCAGCTGTCTCATTTTGTCCGAACTCGTGGTTCCAGTTTTGCAGATACGGGAGAATAGCTTCGATCCTTGCGTCGCCATCAAAATGTTTAAGATGAGCCAGAATGAGTGGTGAGTGCCATGCAGCAAAATGGGAGTAGGTGTCCCTGTGCCATCGGGTCATCATATCAATGGCAATACGGTCGTGCGGCGTTTGCGATAACAGTTCCAGCAGTCTTTCAGAACGATCAAAAGGTGGAGAAAAAAGGCATTCATGGCTGACATGCTCTCTGGTTGATGTAGTTTTGACAAGGGGGAATACAGGTTGACCGTCAGATTGAACCAAATCATTGAAGAATTCGCTTGCATCTGCCGCTTCAGACTCCGCTTCATTCTTGCGAATACTCAGGGGATACCGGCCCGTAAAGACCTTTCCTGCATGAAAGCGTCCTGCCTGACCGCCGGTGCTGGTAAAAAGAACCTGAACAGCAGGAGAGGAGATGGAGGAAACCAGGTTGTGTAATTGGTCAGGATCATTGACATGCATCAGATCCATAAAAGCCGTGATATCGGTTGATGGTGACAGGCCGGCCCATTCAAATGCCAGATATCGGTTTCTGCCTTCTGCTAAGGCAACAACGGGGTGGCCTTTTGCTTTTTTCGTGACAATCTGCTTCTCACCTCCGTTCTTAAGTGTGAGGATGTGCCGGTTTAGGGTAATATCCTTACTCAGGTATGCCAAGATCCCCGGATCTGTATTCCAATCAACGGATTGTGCCGGCGGACCGGTAAACAGCGAATCAGTGAAAAAGTTGCCGTCATCCAGTTGCAATGGTTTCAAGGACCAGGCCATGGTTTCGTTCTGTCCTGAAATCATCGCGGGGAACCCCGGAACAGTCAATCCGGCACTTCTGCCCCGTGCGCTTTCTACTATCAGTTCGTAGCCCTGGTCCGGTACGTTAAGATGTGATTCTCCGGTTGTGTAGAGCATGCTGATAGAATGGGGCGATTGCCGCGACAATGCCATGCCTGTTCCTGTTAATCCGCTCACCTTGGGTTTTACCGGTTCCGTGAAATCCAGGAATTCATCCATCAGTAGATCATATGAAATTTCATCAAATACCGGCTTTTCGGAACCAAATAAAACCTGATGTGGTACATCCATGCCCGTGAGCGCACGGGTTGCTCCAGCATCCTGAAGAAAATGTAGCGAAGCTAATGCCGGTTTGGTCCAGAATGCCTGCTGATGCTCCCAGAACCAAAGGATTTTAGCTCCTACGGCATGCCAGGGCTCCCATGTCACTGGATTCGCATCACTCAGTGCAAATTCTACGGATAAGTGTTTCCTGTTTTTATCGATGTAGTGGTTTACACCATTTGCGTATGCTTCCAGCAGCTGACGGCTGCGAAGAGGCATCTGATTAAAGGCATCCCTTGCCAATTCACCGAATGACATGGTGAGATAAAACCGGTCAATATCGTTGAGATTTTCATCTAATTCCCTGGAATGCAACCCCTCAAGCTTGTATTGTTTGAGCGTCATCTGCCAGAGCCGGTCACGTGCATGGAGATAGCCCATTGTCATAAAAACATCCGCATCCTCAGAGGCTGTGATATGGGGGATCTGATGTTCATCCCATGAAACGACCACTTTGTTTGTGAGACCAGGCAGTTTAATGGAATTATCCAGTGACGGTACAACCCTGTAGAATGTCCAATAGGCAGACAATCCGGATACCACCGCTATCAGAAAAATGAAAAGCATGATGATTTTGAGAGCGGATTTCATCAAAGAGTAAAATATGTGTAAGTTTAAGGTTGCTGAAAGAATGAAATAAATTACGAATTCTATATAAGAACCGTTTCATTAAATGCAGTCTATCCACTCCTTGCCGGTCGACCCCGACCGCCTGCACGCCATTGCCGGGAAATGGGGTACCCCGACCTATGTCTACATGGAGGACATGATCCGAGAGCGTTGTCTGCTGCTTAAAAACCTGTTTCCGAATTTTCCCGTATCCTGGCTTTACGCTGTCAAGGCCAACGATAATCCGCACATCCTGAAAATTATTGCAAACGAAGGGTTTGGATTTGATACGGTGAGTTATGAAGAGGTACTGCTGTGTCTGAAACTCGGAACCAATCCCGGTGATATATTCTACACCGAAAACAACATGACCGACGTGGAGATGCACTGTGCGGCAAAACAAGGCGTGGTGCTTAATATCGGTTCTATTGGTCGTCTGAAAAGTTTTTGTGAAGCATATCCGAAATCTGAATGCAGCATCCGAATCAAACCCGATATCAGCGATGGACACCATGCCAAGGTAGATACCGGCAACCAGGACAGTAAGTTCGGCATCCGGCTGGATCTTGTTTCCGAAGCGGTTGGCATTGCCAGTGAAAGCCAGGTTCAAATCAGCGGCATTCATGCTCATATAGGAAGTGGGATCAGAGAACCCGAAAATCTGTTGACGGAAATTGAGGTTCTGCTTGAGGCCTCTGAAAAGCTGCGTGATCTCAAGTTCATCAATTTTGGTGGTGGCATGCCGATTCCATATAGAAATGATGAGAGGTCATTCGATTTAAATCGTTTTGCCAAAATGGCATCCGAGCGATTCAGGTCTTTTCTTGATAACATCAACCGGCCTTTTTCGTTTTATTTTGAGCCCGGCCGATGGGTGGTTGGTCCGGCCGGCATCCTGCTTACGCAGGTGAACACAGTCAAGGATCAGGGGCGCAAACTGTTTCTTGGAACGGACACCGGTTTCAATCATCTCCTTCGTCCGGCTCTCTATGATTCCTACCATGAAATTGTCAATATCAGTGCGGATCCCGAAAACAGAATGCAGAGCTACCATGTAGCCGGAAATATATGCGAAAGCGGAGACATCCTGGGATTTGACAGAACCCTTCCTGAAAGCAAATCAGGAGACTATCTTGCTATTTTGGATGCAGGCGCTTATGGTATGACCATGGCATCTCATTACAATCGCAGGGCTTTGCCGGCCGAAGTTTTGATTACAAAAGAAGGTTATCACAAAACCATCCGTAAAAGGAAGACGCCAGATGAGACCGTTGATGGTTTTTTAAGTGACACAGGTATGATTAGGATGGATGAAAAGGACGGTGCCGTATGATTGATTTGCGAAGTGATACCGTAACCCGACCTACGGAGGGCATGTGGAATGCCATGAACAGAGCTCCGGTGGGTGATGATGTATTCCGTGAAGATCCGAGCGTAAATGCTCTTGAGGAGGAAATATCTCTGCTGTTTGGAAAAGAGGCAGGTGTATTCGTTCCGAGCGGCACCATGGGCAACCAGATTGGACTCAAGGTTCATACACAACCTGCGGATGAAGTGATTATAGATGAATTGGCACATATCTATCACTCTGAAGGTGCTGCGGGAGGGCTTATATCGGGTATTCAGCTTCGGCCTCTTGCAGGGATAAGGGGAGTGCTATCCACCGGCCAGGTTAAAGATGCCGTTCGCAGCCGCAATGACTGGGACCCTCACTCTTCCGTTGTCGCTCTGGAGAACACATCGAATATGGGTGGAGGAACCTGCTATGGCATTGAAACAATTCGTGATCTGTATCAACTTGCCGGGGACTATAATCTCGCATTGCATATGGACGGCGCGCGAATCTGGAATGCATCCGTTGCCACCGGAACTGAGCTAAAAGAATATGGTGCTTGTTGTGATACCATATCCGTCTGTTTCAGCAAGGGTCTCGGAGCGCCTGTAGGCTCAATGTTGCTGGGCAGCGAAAAAAAAATAAAGCTGGCCCGAAGATACCGGAAGATCCTTGGCGGGGGAATGCGCCAGGCCGGCATGCTGGCAGCTGCTGCTTCCTATGCGGTGAATCATCATTTTGAAAAACTGGTAGATGATCATCGAAAGGCAAAAAAGCTGGCCGAGACAATATCGGAATCTGTTTTTTTTGAAATAAACCCTGATGATGCAGAAACCAACATAGTTCTATTCCGGGTAGTCCGTGGAACGGTTTCCGAAGCACTTGACTGGTTTGCCTCCCGTAATGTGTCCATGATACCTTTTGGCGGCAATACCATTCGCGCCACCTTCCACTTCCAGATCACTGATAACGATTTGGACCAGGCAATCAGCGCAGTGGAAACATACAACGGCATTTAGGATGGCAGGCCATTGAATTTCTATCAATTTGTACTTCGTTATCATCGTCTTGTACTTTTTGGTCTCGGCTTGACCTTTTTTTCAAGTTTTGGCCAAACTTTTCTGATTTCCCTCTTTGTACCGGAATTCCAGAACCAATTTGGTATATCCAACGCCTATTTTGGAGTCATCTATTCCATCGCAACACTCACAAGTGCCTTTGTGCTTGTCTGGATTGGAGCCAGAATTGACCGCGTTCAACTCAGAAGATATGCACTGATCGTTGCCGGTGGATTGATTCTTTCAACCCTGCTCATAGCTGCAAGCCAGTGGGTATGGATGCTTTTTTTGGGATTATTCGGCGTACGGCTGTTTGGACAAGGTCTTTGTGGCCATACTGCGAATACTTCCATGGCAAGATATTTTATTGCCCTGAGAGGAAAAGCTCTTGGTATTGCAAATCTTGGTTTTTCCCTGGGTGAAGCCGTATTTCCCATCACCATCACTGCCATGCTGAGTGTTGTTGGCTGGCGATTGGGCTGGACATTCATCACTATTTTTATATTATTTTTTCTACCGGCATTGATTATGGTGACATTAGGCCGTAATCCACTGGACCATGCCGAAGAAGGTGTTCGGGAACATCGTACCGGCTCTGAAAAATTACCTGGAAGCCAGTGGCGACGCCGGCTGGTATTGAGAGATCCTCGCTTTTATCTGCTTTTACCTGGTTCATTCGCATGCCCGTTCCTGCTTACAGGTTTTTTTCTGTATCAGACACAACTGGCATCCTTCAAGGGTTGGGACATCGAAATTCTTGCATCTGCATTCGTTGCATTTGCTTTTACCAAATCAGCTGCATCTGTTGCCTCCGGACCGCTTATTGATCGCTTCAAGGCTTGCCGAATATTTCCGTTTTACCTCTTGCCATTGCTTGCCGGACTCTTGCTGCTTTTTTTATTCAGTCATCCATGGGCTGCCTTTGGTTATATGTTTCTGGCAGGTATTTCCATGGGAATAGCATCCAATGTTACCACATCGCTGTACGCCGAACTTTATGGTACAGCAAACCTGGGAACCATCCGGAGTATGATGACGATGTTTATGGTAATCAGCACAGCCATTAGTCCGGTTTTATTCGGTTTTCTGCTCGATGCAGGTTTTACTTTTGTTCTGATTATACAAAGCTCAATGACCTTCGTGATAATATCCATTATCCTTGCTATTTTTATATATCGCGAAGCGGACAATACCATATCCTGATTTGATTATATGAGCAAATACGAACTCTTACTTTCTGGCAAGGCCTCATTTTCACTTGAAGTGCCATATCGATTATTTAAAACCGGAAATACCGGAAAACAACCTCTTTATGTTTATCTGCATGAAAACGGGTCCAACCTTTCCATAACTGAAAAGTTGACAGAGCCCCTGAGAATTCTGACTGGCTACCATCTTCTGATACAAGCACCCTATCCCGATATCAGGGCGAATGACTCCGGCAGAGCCTACTTCTGGATACCTGATTACGAAGACGAACAGACCATAACTGCGGCCAGGGAGTATGTGTCTGAGTTCCTGCAGGAAGTCATTGATGGTCTTCTTCCCCATATCGATGCCGGCAGATTGGTATTGATAGGCTGGGAAGGCTCGAGTAACCAGATCTCCTACTTCTGTGGCACCAGGCCGCATTACATTAATGAAATGATACTTTTCGGTGGTTCTGTGAACAGATCCTGGATGGAACAGGACAGTAAGCGATACAAACACTTGCGAATGCTTGGATTATCCGGGAAAGATGCAGAAATTAACTCTGAAACGCCGGAAATTATCCAGCACTGGCTTCGGGACGATTAGCAGATATCTGGCAAAGTAATTGACAATGTCAATAAAAACATATCCTGCCTGGCAATTTACCGGCATAGAATGATATCAAGTAAAAACTTGTTATTTAATCAGGATTTTTCACTATTTTTCCAAGTGATATCATGCGATTTCAGCAGAAAATGTATTCTGTGAAAGTGTCAGATTCTCAAGGACCTTTTAATAACTGATATTCACACTGCGAGTTTTTTATGAAAATACTTGTTATTGAGGACGACAGGATCGTACGAACCTTGGTCAAACACGTATTGGAAAACGAAGGCCATGAAGTTACGATTGCCGACAGGGCAGAAACAGGCGAGAAAATGGCGCTTGAAGATGAACATGAGATCATCATCCTGGATCTCGGTCTGCCGGACAGAAGCGGGCTCGAAGTTTGCAAGGCAATTCGCAGCAATAATATAACTACGCCAATTCTGATACTTTCAGCCTATCAAAATACCGATACCAAAATTGCCGGACTCAATACCGGCGCTGATGATTATCTTACTAAACCATTCGACAATAAAGAACTGCTTGCCCGTATTAATGCTATTATCCGCCGGGTGAAGAAGGGAGACGTCACCAGTAATACGTATGAATGCGGTGAGCTTAAAATCGATCTGGTTAATCGTGAATTTTTTGTACGGGATACAAAGGTATTGCTGACCAATAATGAGTTCAATCTCATGGCGTACTTTATGAAGAATCCTGACAGAATTCTCTATAAAGATGAACTCACCAATAATGTCTGGGACATTAACTTCGATACAAACACCAACTTCCTGAATGTTTACATCAGTTACATCAGAAAGAAAATCGAAGAGCTTACCCCTGTTAACTATATCCAGACCGTTAGAAAAAAGGGTTTTAAACTAAACAGTAATCCGGTCAAGGAATACGATTGAGAACTTCCTGCGCAATGAGCTTGCCACAGGATCCAGATATCAAAAAAAAGGAGACAACCTTTTTTTCGCAATATGTTAGTGAGCATAAAAAGGAGTTGTTTCTCAATATCCTTAGTAATCGAACACGATTTTTTACTGTTGTACTTGAAGATATCTACCAGGCCCAGAATGCATCAGCTGTTCTTCGAAGCTGTGACGCATTTGGAGTTCAGGACGTTCACGTTATTGAGAACCGCAATGTTTTCGATGTCGATAAGGGGGTAACCATTGGGTCGGATAAATGGCTTCATGTCTTCAGGTATCGTCAGAAGGCCATTAACAACACTGAGGTTGCTTATAAAGAGCTGAGAGATCGAGGATACCGGATTGTAGCAACCACGCCCCATCACAAGCAGACGGATCTGCCTGATTTTAAACCGCAACAACCTGCAGCACTGGTTTTTGGAACCGAAAAACTGGGACTGACACCCTACGCTATCGAGGAGGCTGACGATTGGCTGCATATTCCGATGCATGGCTTCAGTGAGAGTTTCAATATATCCGTCAGCGTTGCGCTCTGTCTGTACCATCTTCGAAGGTACATGGAATCAGGTGAGATCGAATGGCACCTTTCAGAAAGCGATAAACAGGACCTCTATCTTCTATGGCTCAGAAAATCGGTTCATCGCTTACCTGCTCTTGACCGAAAGTTCAGGGAAGTTCTGAAGCATTCCCGTCTGCCATTTCAAGGCTGATCCGGCCACGTTGTTCATCAACTTTTAGTATCCTCACCCTGATAATTTCCCCGACGGAAACGACATCATGCGGATTGGCAATTCGTTTCCGGCCCATTTTCGATATATGCAGCAAGCCATCCTGTTTGACCCCGATATCAACAAAAGCACCGAAATCCACCACATTTCTCACGGTGCCCTCCAATTCCAGGCCCTCATTGAGATCATTCATTGTCAATATCTCTTGCCTCATCAGTGGTTTGGGCAGCGTTTCTCTGGGATCGCGACCGGGCTTTTGGAGATTCTCCATAATGAGCTCAAGGGTAGGAATTCCAATATCGAGTTTTTCCGCCGTTTCTTGGAGATTCAGACTCTGAAACCTGACAGGAAAAAGTGTTATGGACTCACTGAAATCAGCAGCGTCAATACCGATAGATTTACAGAGTCTGATTGCGGCATCATAACTTTCAGGGTGGATTGCAGTGTTGTCAAGAGGCTGCGGAGAATCCGGAATTCGCAAGAATCCCGCTGCCTGCTGAAACCGAAACGCACCAAGTCCAGATATTTTTTTCAGTTCCTCTCGGTTGCTGAACGGACCGTTTTTATCTCGATAATCGATAATCTTGTCGGCCACATTTCGACTCAATCCGGATATATAGGTCAGCAAAGAGGAGCTGGCTGAATTAAGATTCACACCCACACTATTGACACAACTTTCAACAACGTCATCCAGCTTTCTGGTTAGCTTTGACTGATTCACATCATGCTGATAGAGGCCAACACCAATGGATTTGGGGTCAATTTTAACCAGTTCTGCAAGCGGGTCCTGAACGCGTCGGGCAATGGATATATTCCCTCTCATTGCGGCATCCAGATCGGGAAACTCCTGACGGGCAATGGAAGAGGCAGAGTATACCGATGCACCGGCCTCATTAACGATAAGGTAGTGCAGCTGCTTCTTGTTATTATTCCCAAATCTATCGGATATCAGGTCAGCTACCACCTGCTCGGTCTCGCGGCTTCCGGTGCCGTTGCCAATTGCAATCAAATCCACATTGTACTTTTTAACAAGCTTTTCAAGCACATCCATGGATTCTCTGATTTTCTTTAACGGTGGTGTGGGGAAGATGGTGGTGCCCTCAAGATATTTCCCGGTACCGTCTACCACGGCAACTTTACAACCCGTCCGATAACCAGGGTCGATGCCCATTACCGTCTTTGAAGAGAGCGACGGCTGAAGCAGCAGGTTTTTTAAATTTTCAGCAAATGTCTGTATAGCATGATCTTCTGCTTTTTCGGTGAGTTCTTTTCGAGCTTCCCGCTCCAATGATGGAAACAACAGCCGCTTGTAGCAGTCGTTGATTGCTGCAACCAAATGCACCGCAAAGACAGAACGGCGGTTGGTTACCAGTAACCTCTCCATTCTTTCCAGTGCTTTTTCATCCATGATCTCAACACGCACAGACAGGACGCCTTCCCGTTCTCCACGATTGATCGCAAGCACCTGATGCGGTTTGATGTAGCACAACTTGCACTTGTATTCGTAATACTCCCGGAACGTCTCCTTTTCATCCGGATTATCGGCTTTGAAAACCTTGACTATGCCATGTCTTTGAATCTGGCTGCGCAATCCGTTACGTATGTCAATCTCTTCATTAATCCATTCCGCACAGATATCCCGGGCTCCCTGGAGCGCTTCATCTGCACTGTTGACCTCTTTGTCATGATCAATGAATGCAGCAGCCAATTCATCCGGATCACCCTTGGTTATCTCTTCTTCCCAGATCAATCCTGCCAGCGGTTCAAGTCCTTTTTCCCTTGCTAAACCGGCACGTGTTTTTCGTTTGGGCTTGTATGGAAGATAAATATCCTCAAGATCTTTAAGTGACTTGCACTTCAAAATTTCATTTTCAAGTACATCTGTCAGTTTATCCTGTTCCCGGATAGACTCAATAATTGAGGTTTTTCGCTCGTTCAGCGTTCTGGAATATTCTATTTTATCACGTATGTCTCTGAGAATCTCCTCATTGAGTCCACCTGTTCGCTCCTGACGGTAACGTGCTATGAAGGGGATGGTGGCTCCTTCATCCAGTAATGAAGCGACAGCGGCAATCTGTTTAGGTGAGAGGGAAAGTTCATTGGCGATATCAGGAATAATTCCTTCAGATGACATCATTTTTACTATTTTAGAATTTCTAAGTCAAAAGACGTTTCTTACTGAACCAACAAACCAAACCGGTTTCGCCGGCGTTACTGAAACAAACCTGTGATCGGCCACATGCCGTTTGGATGTGCCAAATATATCAGCCCGAAAATCTATTTACAATGGATATAAACAGAAAAGAAGAACTACTGCAATTTGCCATCTATCTTGCCAGAACGGCTGGGAAAAAAACCCTCGAACATTTCGGTAAAAAGATTGATGTTGATCGGAAAGGGGATGATTCGCCGGTGACCGTTGCCGATCGTGAAGCCGAAAAGTGGATGAGAGCCCGCATACAGGAGAAGTATCCGGATCACGGGATTGTGGGTGAGGAGTACGGTATCGAAGGCACACAGAAATCTATTAAATGGATACTGGATCCGGTGGATGGGACACTTTCATTTATACATGGCATTCCGCTTTATACGACACTGGTCGGTGTCACCATTGATGACGAACCGGAATTAGGGGTGATCTATGCGCCGGCGACCGACGAGCTGTGTGAGGCCGGAACGGGTCTTGGTGCACGTTACAACGGGCAGGACTGTCGCGTCTCGAATACCTCTGTGATCAGAAAGGCAACACTCCTGAGCACGGATATGACTACAATTATCAGTGAAGGGCTGGAAAATCCATTTCGTATTCTTCTTCAGGAATGCAGATTGCATCGAACCTGGGGTGATGCGTATGGCCACATGATGGTCGCAACCGGCCGAGCCGACATTATGTTTGATCCATTGCTTAATCTCTGGGATGCCGCACCGTTGCTTCCTATTATGCAGGAAGCCGGAGGAGTGTTCCTGGACTTTTCCGGACGTGCCGTCATTAGCAGCGGTCACGGCTTCTCATCCAACGAGAAGCTTGCAAGCATTGTATTATCCGCCATTGAGAAGGAGAACTGATTCAATCTTACATTATAAACAAGCAGTATGACAACTTATCATATGACATTGACAAACAAAGCGATAGCCGCTTGCATATCAATAATTAGTTTAGCATCAATTCTCACGTTCATACCATTGAAGGTTTTTTCTCAACAGGGGGGTGATTACGTGATCAGACCTGTTTCAGAGATCCAGTATACTAGCCTGGAACTTCACCTGGAGGCCGGATTTGAAGAAAAAACCATACGCGGCTCTGCCAGATACCATTTCCGGCCCAAGCATGCATATGTTGACAGCATTTCCTGGATGGTACCCGGCATGGACATTCTAAAACTTGAACTGGATGGCCAGAAAATACCATACAGCAGAAATGGTGATTCACTTGTAATTTCTTTTGATGATCATCCTGATCCGGCACAGCAATATACGATTGCAGTCTCTTATGAATCGAAACCCGCTTTTGGTGTTCATTTCAAACACAATGGAACCATCTTTTCATCAACCCTTCCGGGCAGTGTTGCTCACTGGCTGCCCGGACCGATTCACCCGCGTGTCTCAATGCCTGTAACCATTACACTGGAAGCCCCAGGAAATTATAATGCCGTTGCTACTGGTTCACCGTCGGATGAGCAAGCTACGGAAAAGGGTAGAAAATTTGTGTTCTCATCGGATAACGAAACACCTGTTTCTGAATTATTTTTCGCTGTTGGTGATTTCGCCATGGAGGAATCATTTTCGGGTACAAAGAATATCAGGGTTTACCACGAACATGGAGTAGTTGAAGACGGGCGCTCGAGAGAGATACTCTCCTACATGATACAACGCATACGCGAACATGAGCGTTATTTTCGCAGTGAGCTGCCTGTTTCTGCGTTCCATACTCTGATACTTTCAGATGATAAATGGGAAACCCGTCCCTATGCAGCAGGGATTGCAGTATTTTCCAGCCCACAGGGGCAAATTGAGACACTGATCTCTCGTGCAATCGCATCACAATGGATCGGCATTTCCTCGCGGGCAGAACAGTGGGCGGATTCTCGTTTTATTGTGCTGCTCCAGGCTTTGGTAGCAGAAGAATTGGATGATCCTGAATGGCAGTCGGTAGCAGATCCACTTGAACAGGCTTTCAGAGTGCCCCGGACACTGTATTCCGAGCAAACGATGGAAAGGTGGCAGTGGGCACGTCGTTATTTGCGAGATCAAGCTCCGCCGCTTCTATCGGATGTACTGCCATACCTTGTCAGAGATTTTTCAGGTAATTCCGGAGTTTACGAAGCGGATGATTTTTCCCGCATGGCATATCAAAAGACCGGAAGGTGGATTTCCTATCCTGTAATCAATGAACCTGTACCGGAATCAAAACCAGTGTATCGTGTTCTGATATCAGAGACAAGAGACTCAGAACGGCTTGCACTGGCTTTGGTGCCCACCGGTGATTACAGGGAACGCGTTAATACAGCAACCATTAACTGGACTCATAACGGTGAATTTTTCGATAGGCAAGTGGAGTTTCGCGGAACAGGAGATACACTAAATATTCCGATAAATGGCCGCGTCAGTAATGTATGGATTAGTGCTGGTGATGATTCGGACGTAAACTTCGAAATCGATAAGCCCTTTTCGTTCTGGCTCTACCAGCTGCGTCGAGACGACCGCCCTGAAAAGAGACGAGAAGCCGCCCTGGCGCTGAAGGACCATGACTCGGATCCTGATCTGCAATTGGCGGTGCAGGATATAATGAACCGCGAAGAAAATACCGAAGTGCTGGCAGCGCTTTATCGTCTCATGGCAAAACTGACATCAGGAGCCAGCGGTACAGAAAGGCGCTTTCTGGAAGGAGTCACCTCTCCTGATGCAGAGATCCGTATGGTCTCCATGCAATCCCTTAAGGCATACCCCGGTAATTCGCAAGTCCAAAACAGGGTTTTGGAGATCATACAAACGTCTGATGACATTCCACTTGTCAACCAGGCTGTACGTACCTACAGAAATCTGATTGATGAGGATGAGTTTCGTGATTTCGCCATCAGGTTTTTAAGAGAAGACCGTCAGGAACTGCTTTTCACCAAAACATTGCTGGAGGAGCTTTTTGAAGTACCGGTGGATGATACCTCTTTTGAAGCAGCTGTCGAATACCTCAATCCGGGCTACGCTTTCAAAATCCGGTGGCTGGCCTATATTCAGTTGAGCAGATTTGCAGCTGATCGCGAATGGCAGGCCGATTTTGCCAGGAACAATTCGGATGATCCGGATCCCAGAATACGGTTTGCGGCGATTTTTTCTGTGCCACAGATAGATTTGCAGGATCAGGTACCTTTTTTGCAGTCACATATGTTGCTTGAATATGATATTCGTATATTAAAGCAGGCAAGTGAACTCGCCAATGCCGAATAGCACCATATATTACTTTCAATATGAACTATATTATTAAGCTTCCACCCAAATCCAAGCGTGATGATATCATTGAAGCATGGGTCAATGATGTGCTACATGATCATGACTATGCCAGACTTCGTGCCGTATTAAACCAGTTAATTGAAAGTGGATTTAATAGAGATGGCGTCATGTTCATGTACCTTCACCGCTCCACACACGAGCTCGCCTGCAAAAAAATTGTTGAAGAATCACGGTATGATCTGGCCGAAATTGCATTCAGTAACCCCATCAGTCTCAACTAATTCTCTCGAACCCACTTCCACAATTCCCTGAAGCCGGCTTTTTTTCCGTACATCAGAATACCAGTGCGGTAAATTCTGGCGCTCATCCAAATAAGGACTACAAACGTCAGAATCATCAACAAGACCGTGCCCCAGAGCTGCCAAAATGGAATTTGGATTACGGCCATTCGAACCGGCATGAGAATCGGTGCGAAAAACGGCACCATCGATAATACGACCGAGAGTGTCGAGGCCGGATCATCTGATACCGGAAACAGAAACATAAGCGGGATGATTATCAACATAATAATCGGCATCTGAAGCTGCTGGCTGTCCGATTCCTGATCAACGGCCGAACCTACAGCGGCAAACAAAGAGCTGTAAATCAGAAACCCCAGAAGAAAAAACAGCACAAAGCTGATCCAGATAAACGGATCGATAGACGGAATGCTGAACGCTGCTGCATCGGTTGATGCACCCACAGGTTGTTCATGTATTGCGCCGCTTTCCATGAACAGTGCCATAATCGGTCCGGCAATCATCATTATTCCGGCTCCGGCAGCAGCCCAAATAGCAAACTGTGTGAGACCGAGAAGGGCTACACCGGTCACTTTACCCATCAACAATTCAAATGGTCGCACGGATGAAGCAATCACCTCCACAATGCGACTTGTTTTCTCCTCCATCACACTTCTCATAATCACGGCACCGTAACCGAACATAGCTCCGTAAATGATGAAGCCCATGACAAAGCCGAGAAGCATGAAAAAACCGCTATCGGCTTCTTCTGTACCTTCAGCAGTAATGGTAAGATTCTCTGTTTGTACCCGATCGGCCAAAATGGCACGGACTTCGGCAGGGGTATCCAACCGGTCCAGCCGAATATCACGGACAATCTGTTGCACATCCGATCTGATCCGGGAAGTTACTGTCATGCCTGCTGTACCACCATGGAAGAATGTGACCTTGCCCTGACCATCAAGTATTTCATGAGGGATGACCAGGTAACCCTCGATCGATCCGTTAATGAGTCGGGTTCGCAACTCATCCGGGGCGTCACTTGTCAACTTGTAATAAATCGAGTCATTGGCCACCAGTCCGGATCCCACTTCACCGGTTTCATCGTATACCAGAAACTGGCGCTCTCTTTCAGCAGTCATGGTCTGGATGAGCGTAGGAAGGATCAGCAGTAGAATCATCACTACAGGGGCAAGGATCGTGGTTACAATGAAAATCTTGCTCCTGAGGCGGGTCAGATATTCTCTTTGGATTATCAGGAAGAGTTTCTCTTTTTGAATCAAGTCAAAAGTCATTTTGAAACCGAATCGATAAAAATTTCCTGGATGCTGGGCTGTACCAGTTCGAATGCATGGATTCTAACGTGACGTTGCGCTTCACGTAGAATCAGCTGGTCGTTTGCCCCCTCAAGAAGCCGGAGTTCAGCATAATTTGTGGAACGGTTGTTGATCCGTATGTTTTCCATATTGTTCAGAAACCTGCTGTCACCACTGAATCGTAGACGGATACTATTCAGTCCGTATGATGAACGAATTTCAGTCAGATCGCCCTGCAGAATGAGCTTGCCCTTGTTGAAAAGGGCTATATCATCGCATAGTTGTTCTACTTGTTCCATCCGGTGTGTGGCAAAGAAAATGGTTTTACCTGCATCACGGAGTTCAAGGATGGCCTCCTTGAGCATCTCACTGTTAATAGGATCAAGCCCACTGAAAGGCTCATCAAAAATAAGACAGTCCGGATCATGGGCAATTGTGGCTATAAACTGAACTTTTTGCTGCATTCCCTTGGAAAGCTCGCCGACTTCCTGCCCAATCCAGTCAAGGGCACCAAACCGCTCAAGCCAATAACGAATTTGGCTACGTGCCTTTTCCCTGGTAAATCCTTTCAGGCGACACAAATAGATGAGTTGTTCACCGACTTTCATCTTTTTATACAGGCCACGCTCTTCGGGCAGATAACCCAGTTTTTTTTGTGTTTCGGGTCCAACAGGCTGACCAAACATTTTTATGGATCCTGAATCGGGCTTGAGAATGTAGGTAAGCATTCGAATGCTGGTCGTTTTCCCCGCTCCATTAGGACCAAGTAATCCAAAAATTCGTCCCTTCCTGACTACAAAACTTACATTGTCCACAGCCCGGTGGTTTCCGAACTGCTTGGTTACATTACTGAATTCTACAATGGAATCACTCATGGATCAGACGTGTTGTACATAAAAAAAAACTATCCAATAGTAAGAAAGTCTTTAAAAATAAAGTTTGTAAGATAGCCTTTGAATTTCTTATATACATGTTAAAAGTCGAATCGTTCGATGCATCATTCAACGAATGCAGGAAATTGAAAAATATGTTTCATCGGGTGAAATGCGACTTCAGGTTATGTCGGTTTCTTACGGTCAAAACAGCAAATTAGTTTCACATGCAAGTTATTCACATCAGTTTCGAGTGTTATCCGGTAGCAAAAGCAGGGGGACTGGCCGACGTTGTCGGATCACTGCCCAAGTATTTACAGCAGTTTAATGTTGAATCGTGGGTCGTGATGCCTCATTTTGATATCGAATGGGTGCGCAACCACGAATTTGAGACCGTCCATCAAGGTATTGCCCGGCTTGGTGATAACCGCTTCGAATACCGCATCCTGCATGAAGCGGGAGATGTGCTTGGATTTCCGGTTTATCTGGTTGACATACCCGGCAGACTGGACCGCTCCGGTATTTATATTGACGCTCAAAGTGATTTTCCCTACTGGGATGAGTTTGAACGGTTTGCGACCTTTCAAATTGCTACACTGGACTGGATGAAATCATTCAGTAAAAAACCGGATATTATACATTGCCATGATCATCACACCGCACTGATTCCTTTTTTAATGACCAGTTCACCGGTATATCACGAATTCCGTTCCATTCCTACTGTGCTGACGATTCATAATGGACATTACCAGGGCTGGTATGATCAGGACAAGAGAAATCAACTTCCTAAAATCGATCCCGAACGCGAAGGTTTTTTATACTGGAACGGCCGAATGAATGCGCTTTCTGCGGGAATAAGAACCGCATGGAGAATTACTACCGTCTCGGATTCGTATCTTGAAGAGCTTCAACACTCATGCAAGGGACTGGAGTCGCTGCTTTCTTACGAGAAAGACAAGTCGCTGGGAATAATCAACGGAATCGACACCGATGTCTGGGACCCGGCTTCAGATCCACTTATTGTGGCTAATTATGATTCCGACACATTTGTCGAGGGAAAAAGCAAAAATAAGAACTGGCTATGTGAAAAATTTGAATTTGACCCCAATCTGCCGCTGTTTTCATTTATCGGCAGACTTGTCGATGAAAAGGGTGCTGACATTCTTCCGGATCTTATAACACGATTTATCGAAACCGGTTTTAAGGGAAGCTTTCTGATTTTGGGCACAGGAGAACCGTGGCTGCACAAGAGGTTTCAGGAGATGAAGGGGCAGTATGTTGATTTTTTTGATGCCTCACTGACCTATAACGAAAAACTGGCTCATCGCATGTATGCGGGTAGTGATTTTCTTCTGATGCCGTCCCGTGTAGAACCTTGCGGGCTGAACCAGATGTATGCCATGAGGTATGCCACGATTCCTGTTGCAAGAAGTATCGGCGGCCTGAAAGACACCGTCATCGACTACTCTGAAAAGGAAGGATACGGCATTCTGTTTGATCAATTCAATCTGGATGATGCCTTTAATGCGCTGAAACGAGCCACCACTGTTTACTCTGACAAGACCCTCATGGAGGGGCTTCAAAAAAAAGCGGCTCTCAAAGATTTTTCCTGGCATAATTCGACAAAAAAGTATCATGAAATGTACCAATTATTAATCATGGAGAAGTGATATGAATTCAATAATCGCTGTCATTCTCGGTGGCGGTGCCGGAACCCGTCTCTATCCTCTTACGAAAAACAGGTCAAAACCGGCTGTTCCGGTCGGTGGTAAATACCGGCTAGTAGATATTCCCATCTCCAACTGTCTCCATTCCGATATACGCCAGATCTACGTGCTGACACAGTTCAATTCTGCTTCGCTGAATCAGCACATAAAAAACACATACCATTTCGACGCTTTCGCAAGGGGTTTTGTCGATATTCTTGCAGCCGAACAGACTCCCAGCTCGCACCAGTGGTTTCAGGGAACGGCTGATGCTGTGAGACAAACTTTCCGTTATCTGCAAAATCACAAGGCAGACAGAATTCTGATCCTTTCGGGCGACCAGCTCTACCAGATGGACTACCGCAGCATGATGGATAATCATGAGGATCATAACGCCGAGCTGACCATTGGAACGATACCGGTGACAGCGCAGGATGCCACCGGATTTGGTATCCTGAAAACCGATCGTGATGGGATGATCACCAGTTTTATCGAGAAACCCACCCTGGACCAGCTCGAAGGATGGGAATCCGAGGTATCCGATGAACTTAAGGCGCAAGGAAAAGTCTATCTTGCCTCCATGGGCATTTACGTGTTTAACAAGGATACACTTTGGCACCTCATCAATGACAACCCGGAATCGGTAGATTTTGGCAAGGAGGTCATACCGAAAGCAATATCTTCCAAATTGAAAGTAGCCAGCTACAAGTATACGGGTTACTGGACGGATATTGGAACCATTGCATCTTTTTACGATGCCAATCTGGAGCTGGCCGATGCTTTGCCCCAGTTTGATCTCTATGCACAGGGGAAACGGATTTTTACACGTCCGCGTCTGCTGCCACCAACCAAATTATTTGGAACCAGTGTCGATCGCTCGCTGATCGCAGAAGGCTGTATTATTGAAGCAGATTCGATTTTCCATTCCATTGTCGGTATCCGGGCCCGAATCGGTGATGGAACGGTTATTTCGGAGTCGATCGTAATGGGCAATGATTTCTACTCCACGCTCGAAGAGCTTCAGCAGGGAAACCCTGATTTTCCGAACAGGGGAATAGGCAGTCACTGCCACATTGAACGCGCTATCATCGATAAAAATGCCAGAATTGGAAATAATGTGAAAATAACCGGCGGTCCACACCTCACAGATACAAGCAATGAAAACTACACAATTGTTGATGGTATTGTAGTCGTTGAAAAAAACGGAGTGATCAAAGACGGTACGGTAATCTGATAAAAACATGATCCAATGTAGATATTTTCTCTGCATCACATTGTTGACATACCTGCTGTTTTTCGTTTTTTCGTGCAAGCAATCTTTGGAAAGTGACAGCGAAGCAGCACTGTCACCAGGGGACACCATCAGCCTTGCGGTTATGGCGACAGCAGATGTCCACGGACGCGTTCGGGCTTGGGATTATTATCGTGACCGGGAAGAGCCACGGTATGCTTTGTCAAAAGTTGCCACACTTGTTGATTCGATACGATCTGTATACCGGTACCACCTGCTTCTGGATGCCGGTGACTGGTTGCAGGGAAACCCATTTGCGGAATATTTTGCTCTTCATGATCCCCAGGAGCGTCATTTCCCATTTCTTGAAGTAGCGGATGCAATGGAATTTGATGCGATAGTTCTGGGCAACCATGAGTTCAATTTTGGTCTGGATTATCTGAACAGACAGATTGAAATGACCAGAACGCCCATTATCGGTGCCAATATATATAACCATGGGACGAACCAGCCGGCCTATCCACCTTACATACTGAAAGATTTTGCCGGAGTTACAGTTGCTGTGGTAGGTTTAACTACCCCGGGCTCAGCTGTCTGGGATCGTACCCGAGTAGAGGGAATCCTTGATTTCGGTGATGGGGTGGATGCTGCTCAAAGGTTTGTAAATGAGGTTTATGAAAAAGTGGGATCTGATGTGGTGATTGTATTGGCTCACTCCGGCCTGGATGGAAGCACCAGCTATCAGACGGAAACGCCGGGAGATGAGAATTTTGGCAGAGCTGTGGGTGAGACGGTCCCTGGAGTTGATCTGCTTGTACTTGGGCATACACATCGTACCATTGACAGCGTTGTGCTTACCGGTGCTGACGGGCAACCTGTCGGAGTAATCCAGCCGGGTCGTTGGGCATCTCATCTCGGTGTTGCCGGCCTCAGGTTAACCCGTAATCATGAGAACAAAGTGGTCGTTGTCGATGTAAAAACTGAAAACCACTCCGTCTCAGGCGTACCCGAGCACCCTGAAATCGTGGATATAACAAAAGAAACGCATCAGGACGTTGTTGATTTTGTCACGGAACCAGTAGCTTATACCGACGATGTATGGTCAGCCGGCAGATCACGCAGTGTTGACACCCCCGTCATCGATCTCATACAGACCGTCCAGAAAGAAGCGACAGGTGCCCAGCTTTCCGCCGCCGCCGCATTCAATACCTCTGTGGAATTCGGCCCGGGACCAGTTACACGAGGCGATATTGCTTTGCTTTATCCGTATTTCAATACACTCTACAAACTGGAAATCAGTGGCGTACAAATTAGGGAATTCCTCGAACATACTTCCAGATACTACAAGACGGGTACCGATGATCAGGGCAGTCCCGTCATTAACAGGGAATGGCCGGGTTTCAACTTCGATATGCTGGCAGGTGTCGAATACATCCTTGATGTGAGGAATGAACCCGGCCAACGGGTTACGCGGCTCACATACAAGGGTGAACCGGTTACAGATAATGACACCTTTACCATTGCCATAAACTCATACAGGGCCGAGGGAGGAGGCGGATTTGATATGCTGGAAGATGCCCCCGTTCTTGAGATGATTAACCGCTCTGTTGGTGATATGATACTTGAATTTCTCATGGACAAACAAGAGATTCAGCATGACGATGTTTTCGAAGAAAACTGGCATCTGGCATATTGAGTGCACCTATGAACATTTTATTGGTTGAACCTTTTCTGGGGGGATCACACAGGGCGTTTATCGACGGTTTAAGCAAGCATTCCAGACACAGGATATTCAAGGCGACCATGAAAGGAAGCCACTGGAAGTGGCGGATGAGCGGTGGAGCCGTTACGCTCGCTGAAAAAACCGGGGAAATCACAGAACCGATTGATCTGGTTTTTGCCAGCAGCATGACCAACCTTCCGGCATTTATTGCTCTTACAAATCCAAGATTTGCGCGTGTACCGATCGTTCTCTACATGCATGAAAACCAGTTGACCCAACCGGTACCGCCATCGGAAGAGAGAGACATCACCTATTGCTATATAAATTATCTGAGTGTACTTGCCGCGGATTTTGTATTCTTTAATTCCGATTTTCATAAAAGATCCTTTTTGGATGCGCTGCCAGGACTTCTGGCGCAATTTCCCGATTATCAGCAATCCGAATCTATCGGAAGGATAGCTGCAAAAGCAGATCTCCTCTATCCCGGTCTCGACCTCAGGGTATTTGATGAAGCCGTGAACCGTCGCAAGCTCAGAATCAGGAATGAGCGACCGGTCATAGTCTGGAATCAACGCTGGTCATTTGACAAGGATCCGGAAAAGTTTTTCCGGGTCATTGACAAGCTGGATGATGCCGAGACTACATTTGATTTGATCCTCGCCGGCGATCATCAACACGATCAGGCACCGCTCTTTGAACAGGCATGGAAGCGTTATGGGAGCCGCATACTTCATTACGGATTTGTTGAAAATAACCAGCAGTACTCAAACCTGCTTCAAAAGGGTGACTTTGTAATTTCGACATCCCAGCATGAATTTTTTTGCACGGCTGTGATGGAAGCGGTTTACTGCGGGTGCCATCCGATGTTACCACGAAGCCTGACCTATCCGGAACTTATCCCAAAAACGTTGCAGCAACCATTGTTACACGGACCTGTTTTCTATGAGGATGAAACCGATCTGTTTCGAAAAATGAAGAAACTTCTGGATGGAACACACAAAAAGCTCCCGCTTCCGACGCTTCAATCCATCAACCGGGACCTGGACTGGAGCCGTATCATCACGAAATACGACGATATTTTTGATAAAATCAAAAGGGACTATCATCATCGTCCGGAGGTGGAGTAAACCCTGTTTTTTTTGCCCGCCTGGCCTCTGAAGACTTTTCACTATTACTTCCATCGCCCAGCTTTCCGGAGGTATCTCCATGGTCCGATGCCAGGTAGGTGGGCTCGGAATAGGCACGTGACAGATTTTCGAATCGGGCATATTGTTTAATGAACTGTAAACTAACCGTTCCGACGGGACCATTTCTCTGTTTTCCAACAATCAGTTCAGCGATACCTTCGGTTGAATTGCCCTGATCATCGGTTGTGATTTTGTAATATTCAGGACGATAGAGAAAGCAGACGACGTCCGCATCCTGTTCTATGGACCCGGATTCCCGAAGATCGCTGAGCTGAGGTCGTTTGTCTCCGCCACGTTGCTCAACAGCCCTGCTCAGCTGGGATAACCCGATTACCGGTACGTTGATTTCCTTGGCCAGGGCCTTGAGTCCTCTTGATATCCCTGCAATCTCCTGTTCGCGGTTCTGGCGATCATTCTGCATGCCTGTCATCAGCTGTAAATAGTCGACGATGATCAATCCGATATCATGCTCACTTTTGAGTCTGCGGCACTTGGAGCGCAACTCCATGATGCTGATGGAAGGGGTATCGTCTATAAAAATAGGAGCGGTGTGAAGACGTCCGGCAGCTTCAAGCAGTTTTTTAAATTCATTATCATCCAGCTTACCGGTTCTGGCTTTTTGAGCGTCAACGCGTCCTTCCATAGTCAACAATCGCTGAACCAGGGCTTGATCTGACATCTCGAGACTAAAAATTGCGACAGGGGCTTTTTTTTCGGGATCGGAATGCAGCGCTGCATTGCGAGCTACCGTAAGTGTAAAAGCTGTTTTACCCATGGATGGACGGGCGGCAACTATGATAAGATCGCCTCTTTGCCACCCCGCAGTGATATTGTCAACATCCAGACCGGTAGGGACACCGGTAATGCCCTGTTTCTTTCCGCGTATCTCCTCCAGATAAGAAATCGTATGCTTCAGAATATCAACCAGTGATTTGTTGCCACCCCGCGCCTTGGCATTGGTTATGTCGTATATACGCTGTTCTGCGCTGTCCAGGACCTCAAAGGAATCGCTTGTGGAGTCATAGGCTTCCTGGATAATTTCGGAACAGCCAAGGATAAGATGCCTTTTGAGTGCTTTTTCAGCTACTATCTGGCAATGGTATTCAACATTGGCGGCTGAACTTACAGAACGGGTCAATTCGGCGAGATAACTGCTCCCTCCGATGGTATCAAGCAATTCGCGATCCCGAAGCTCATTCTCGACGGTCAGCAGATCCAGCGGATTGTCGCGTTCGTACAACTTGCAGATCACTTCAAAGATGTGACGGTGTGCAGGCTTGTAGAAATCTTCCGCCTCGAGCATCTCAATGGCGACGGATGCTGCCTGTTCCTCAATTAGCATGCTGCCAAGAATGGCTTCCTCAATTTCGGTGGCCTGGGGAGGGATGCGACCCTGGGACTCCAGCAGTGCATTTGTATCTGTCTTTCCGGTTTTGGAGTGCGGTTTATTTACCATAATTAATTAACAATCTACATACTAGATTACTGGTTGCAGGGACATTTCATTAATGGCCGTTTCCCGATTTTTAATCCACACTGTGAACTTCCGCCAACAACACACCGTTGCACATTGATGCATAAAAAAATACCTTGCGGGCAGTTTCAAAAGGTACCAAAAAATACAGAAGAGTGCTTCGCTCAGAAGAAAAAAATCAAGTCAGCCGCCTTCTCCAGTCAGTTCATTATACCTCTTGCGAAGCAACTGTACATCCTCCCATGTAGCGCGCTTGAGAGCGGGATTTCGAAGCAATGCGGCAGGATGGAACGTTGCCATCAACTCGATGCCCTCGCGAAATGGATGGAAACGACAGCGAAGGTCTTTCATCGGTTCGTCCGTTCGAAGAAGTGTTTGTGCGGATACTCGTCCCAGGCACAGGATCAGCTTCGGTTTAATAAGCTCAATTTGTCGAAAAAGATAGGGCAGGCTGCGATCACGCTCTTCGGGCAGAGGATCTCTGTTGTTGGGTGGTCTGTGTTTCAGAATATTGGCAATGTAGACGTCTTGGCGATGAAATGATATGGCTGCCAATATCTTGTTGAGAAGCTGTCCGGCAGGGCCAACAAATGGTTCACCCTGTTTATCTTCCTGAAATCCCGGTGCCTCACCGATCAGCATGAGATCAGCATCAGGGTTGCCGGTTCCAAAAACCAGACGGGTGCCGGTCAGGTCGGTGCGTAAAACATCAGAATTCAGACAGATATCCAGAAGCTCATCAAGTGTTTTTGCCGATTCGGGCAGATCGGATTTACTGCGCGGTTTGGCATCGGTTCCATCCGGAATATCAGGTTCAGGGCTTGAAAGGTAATCGGATTCGTCGTTGATTTTCTTCGAGATGTCAGGCATTTGAAATCGACCGTACAACTCCGCTTCCAGTCTCAGAAATTCCTTTGCTGTACGAATCAAATTGTGATCATCCGAATTGTCAGACATGAGCCATCAATTTTGTTCAATGGTATTGATTGCGTTCGTTGATGTTTTCGCAGCATTCCCGTTTGTGTTGAAATATCTCAACAACTCACCTGAGGCATTGACGGGTTCAACTGCTCTATGTACCGTCCCCGGGTTATAAACCGTTTCAACGCGCCCCTGAACCGGTTCGCCTGGAAATTTGTGATCGAGCCGGCATAAGACAATTTTATTTACAAGATCAGGATCGTATGGTACCGAGACGCGGATGTAGTTGTCTGACCAGCCGGAAATCCCTCCGTCCAGCACCTGTTGTTCAAACAATACTGGTCTTGTGGTACCAAGGAGGGATGAATCAAAATCAAAACGTTTCTGTTCCGAAATCCGGCGAAGTTTGTGGGTCCTTTGTTTACGGATTTGCCTGGAGACATTGCCACCGATGCCGGTGGCCGTTGTATTGGGGCGCTCTGAGTAGGTAAATACGTGGAGATAGCCTGCGGGAAGCTCCTGCAAATACTCCATGGATGTTTGAAACAGTTTTTCCGTTTCACCAGGATGCCCCGTAATCACATCAACGCCAATGCAGGCGTGGGGCATGCGATTCAGAATGCGTTCGACCCGTTTGCTGTAGCGATCTGTTTGGTATCTGCGCTTCATGAGCTTCAGCATTTTATCCGATCCGCTTTGCAGTGGAATATGAAAATGAGGTTGTACAGTGCGAGAATCGGCAACAAAATCAATGATCTCATCGGTGAGCAAGTTTGGTTCAATGGATGAGATGCGAATTCGGTCAAGACCGGGTAGCCGGTCCATTTTCCGAAGCAGATTAATGAACGTTTCGTCAGTTCGGTTTCCAAAATCCCCGACATTAACCCCGGTAAGAACGATTTCGCGATATCCATCTCCTATAACCTGTTTCGCATTGTCGAGTATTTGTGCAATGGAAGGACTTCTGCTCTTGCCGCGGGCAAGCGGTATTGTGCAAAAACTGCATGTGTAATCGCAGCCATCCTGTACTTTCAGAAATGCACGGGTACGGTCACTGGAGGAGAAGGCGTGATGAAAGTCAACCGCTTTATTAACATCCGAGCGATGAACAATAGTCTGGTCGCACTTTTCAAAATTTCCCGCCAGTTGAAGAATATCGAACTTTTCTTTCGCACCCACGACGAGATCAACACCTTCGATAGAAGCAATCTCGTCGGGTTCCAGTTGTGCATAGCAGCCAGTGACAACAATGTAGGCATTCGGATTCTGTCGCATAGCGCGGCGCACCACCTTCCGGCAATCACGGTTGGCATCCTGTGTAACAGAGCAGGTATTGATGACGTAAATATCCGATTTCTTGTCAAAAGGGAGAATGGTAAAACGTTGCCCTTCGAAATGGCGCTTTAGTGTGGAGGTTTCAGCGAAATTGAGCTTGCAGCCCAGTGTATAGAAAGCCACACTTTTTGTTGAAGTGGATATTGAACTGTTCCGGTCCATAATGTATGATGTGCAAGTTTCCTGGCCCGCTCTACGGCATGTTTTCAACGGCTCTGCAGTATATGATATTCTGTCATGAGATATAATACAGGATGATGGCAATGACAGCAAAATTCAAAATTGCCAGCGGAAGCATTTTTGTCCAGCCGAGACGCATCAACTGATTGAATTTAAAGCGGGGCAGTGTCCAACGGACCCATATGAAGACAAAGGCAAAAAAGACGGTCTTGAGCAGAAACACATGGATGTCCAGAATGGATTTCCAAAGCGGACTCATTTCCGGCAACCAGTAGCCGGCGAAGGGGAGGTGGTATCCACCAAAGAAAAATACGGTGATGAGCATGCTACCGACTACAACATGCATGTATTCCGCAAGAAAGAATGTTCCGAACTTCATGGAACTGTATTCGGTATGAAAACCGCCCACCAGTTCCTGCTCGGCTTCAACAAGATCAAAAGGAGCACGGTTGGCTTCTGCAAACGCTGCAATAACAAAAATCACACATCCGATCGGATTTCGAAATACGTTCCACCAAATTTCCTGAGATTGAACGATCTCCAGAACGCTGAGCGATCCGGCAAACAGAATGACCGAGGCCAGTGCGACACCCATGGGCAGCTCGTAACTGATCATCTGAGCGGCAGCGCGCAATCCACCCAAAAGGGAATATTTGCTGTTGGAAGACCAGCCGGCAAGTGTTACACCATAGACGGAAAGAGATGCTACAGCCAGCAGGAACAATACACCCACATTCAGGTTGGTGATGTATACAAATTCACTGAAAGGAATGACGGCAACCGTTATGATGGCCGTGGCAACCGGTATGGTCGGAGCAAGGATGTACAGGAAACGGTTGGCCTTGGTCGGAATGATATCCTCTTTGAGAAAGAGCTTGATCACGTCAGCAAATGGCTGAAACAAGCCGAACGGACCGACACGGTTTGGTCCATACCTGTTTTGTATGAAAGCCGAAACCCGTCGTTCTGCGTATACGGCAACCGCCGCCGAAGGGAGAAGAAATAGCAGGACAACGGCCAGCATGACCAGAGTTGAAAAAAGCAGTGGATCCATTTATATCGTATTAACTTCTGAATCTTGTTCCAGTTTCAGTTGAATGCCGTTATTTTCATCCATTTGTTCGTATGTAATCCCCTGGAAAGCAGGTATTTTTTTGCCAATTTCAGCCAGAATCCGGCGGGATGACTCCCATACAAAGGTATCAGAACCGGAATTGAGCCTGGTGATGAATTCCCAGGCCGGGATGCAGTCTATACGGTTGGCATCAGTCACCCAGTTGTCAAATTTTGTACCGTAATGATCCGGCCGGCCCATGGACATCTCCAGGTTCAAACGGCGGTTGGTATACAGTGTTTCTTTGGCTGGTACGGTTCGCTGGATGCGTCCGTCCACATTGATGTACGAAGCAGCGTGTTCAACGGCAGTGGTAATCGGGATTACAAGGTCAGCGGCGCGGGAGGTGCTGTTATGGTTGGTTCCCAAGTAAACCGTATATGCATCTTCAAGGTGAGAGGGGGCGAGGTCCGACCGATCGAGAATATCATCATTGAGAATGAAAACCAGTTTGGGTCTACCGGATGCCACAAGTTTTTGAAGTTTGTCTCCGGCAACTTCGCTATATCCGAGTGCCCGGATGCCCCGGGTATTCGGAGCCTGGTCGTCACTCAGCAGCAGATCATCACCGGAACCGGGGATGACATGCGGCAGAAAATAAAAATCAGCTACTCCAAGCGATTTAAAGTAGGCTTTATAAGCATAGCTGTCCTCTACCGAGGCGTGTGGACTGCCGATGACCAGGATCTCGGGAGGTTTGACCTTGTCAAGTTCTTCGCGCAGGGTTAGTTCGGCGTTATTCCATGTTGTGCGCACCTGTTCTTTTTCATCGGGTCGTATCCACGGCTTTGAGATTCTGTTTTCGTTGAATATTCTGTAAGACAGCCGGCCTGAATCCGGCATCCAGTGATCATTTACCGCCTCATTGAATCTTGGGGTAATGCGCATGACAAGATTATCCCTGGTCCACACCCAGGTGCTGCATCCTTTACCGTTTGAGATGTCAATTCCGGGGGTCTGATTCATCTCCCATACACGGGCTTTGAACCGGAAATCGGCTGAGGTTAGAGCGCCAACCGGACAAATATCCACGGTGTTCAGGGAGTATGGATCATCGAAGACCTTACCGTTGGCCGTCATCGGATAGTTCTTGTCGCCTCTGGAGATGATGGTTAATTGATGCGTTTTGGATATTTCATCAGTAAAACGGACGCATCGGGTACAGTTGATGCAGCGCTCGGCGTCAAGAATCACTCTTGGTCCGAGTTGTATCGCCTTGGGTTTATGAACCTTCTTATGTTCAAATCGGCTTCCTTCCGGACCGTATTTATAGGTCAGAATCTGTAGCGGGCATTCTCCGGCCTGATCGCATATCGGGCAGTCCAGTGGATGATTGATAAGGATAAACTCCAGGTTGTCGGCTTGCGCCTGTTTTACCAGTTCATCCGAGTGATGGGTGTGAACCACCATGCCGTCGGCCAAATCAAGGCTGCAGGCTGTCATCAGTTTCGGGAAATACCGGATGACCCGTTCACCATTTTCATCAAGCTCAAATGTTCCTTTGACCTTGTCGAATACAGGCATTCCGGCCTTGACCATGCATTGTCTGCAATTTGCAGGGATAGAGAGGGAGGGGTGATAGCAGAAAAAAGGGAGGTCCAGGCCGTTGTCCAGCATAAACTGCAGAACCTTGCCGGGCTGCTCGAATTCGTATCGTTTGTTATCAATAAAAATTTCAGGCATAGCTGATATTATGGATTTTCATCATGCTACGGCATAAACCGTTTTCTTGCATTTTCTTTCAAATTCCTCGCGGAAGCGGTCTATGGAGTAACGGACAGGCCATGCTGCGGCATCGGCCAGGGCGCAGATCGTACGGCCTTCCATGCGATGACAGATGGCAAGCAGCAGGTCAAGATCGCGAAGTTCGCCGTCGCCATTCTTGATTTTTCGAAGTGTTTTTTCAAGCCAACCGGTGCCATCGCGGCATGGTGTACACTGTCCACATGATTCATGGGCGTAGAAATAGGAGATTCTCCAGATCAGATCGACCATATCCGTGTCTTCATCCATAACGACCATGCCGGCGGTGCCCATCATGGAACCGGCCTCCCGCAAAGAATCGGCATCCATCGTTACGCCCTCGAGCATATCTGCACGCAAGGGTGGTGTTGAAGAGCCGCCGGGAATCAAGGCTTTGAGTTTTTTTCCACCGCGCATGCCACCTGCAACATCATTGATCAGGGTCATGATGTTCATTCCTGCCGGGTACTCGTATACGGCGGGACGATTTACATGTCCCGATATTCCGTAAAGTACAGGGCCGGGATGGGTATCAGGTCCAATCCTTAAATACCAGTCAGCGCCGTAATTCATCACAAGCGGAACATTGGCCAGTGTCTCAATATTATTTATTGTAGTTGGTCTTCCCCATAAGCCCCGCTGAGCAGGAAAAGGGGGTTTAACCCGGGGGTAGCCGCGCTTGCCTTCAAGTGACTCCATCAAGGAAGATTCTTCACCGCAGATGTAAGCACCGGCTCCCATGTGGGTATACATATCCACGCTGAAATCGGACCCCTGAACCTTTTTTCCAAGATAGCCCTTTTCATAGGCCTGCTCGATCGCTTTTTGCAGCATCTTTACAAAAGGACGATACTCGCCGCGAATGTAGACATAAATCACCTCAACCTGCATGGCATAGGCGGCTATGATGGCACCCTCGATAAACAAATGCGGATTGAACTCGAAAATTTTTCTGTCTTTAAATGTTCCAGGCTCTGATTCGTCACCGTTGCATGCCAGGTATCGCGGTTTTCCATCAGGTTCCGGCATGAAAGACCATTTGAGTCCGGCATTAAATCCGGCACCGCCCCGGCCGCGAATATTCGCAGTCTTTACTTCGCTTGTTACATTTTTGGGGCTCCATGTTTCACGGTCTTTCAGAATTTTCCGCAGTGCCTGATACCCGTTGTTCTTTTCATAGATGGAGATTTCATGCAGGTCTTTAATGGCCGGAAGGAGAAGAGGCTTATATGTTTTCCAGTCGTTGGGCATCGTATTAATCAGATCCGTTTTCGTGTTGAGGCATTTTGTTGGACTCAAACCCTGGTTGTTTGCCGGCTTTGAGATCTTCGATCAGCTGGTCAACTTTTTCCCGGGTCAGGTGATTGACGTACTTGTCATTGGTTACCTGCAGCATGGGGGCGTAGGCGCAAGCGCCAAGACATTCTACCGATTGAATGGAAAATTTGCCGTCCGGTGTGGTTTCACCTGCCTTGATACCCAGTTTTTCCTCCAGGTAGTGTAGTATATCATATCCCCCGCAGATCTGGCAGCTCAAGCAGGTACAGACATCCAGCACATGCTTGCCCATGGGTTTTTCATAAAACTGAGTATAAAATGTTACAACGCCATATATAAGTGCTTCAGGCAGATCCATGGTCTGCGCCACCAGCTTCTGGACCGACGGGTCGACATGTCCGAACTTATCCTGTGCATACCAGAGCACAGGCAGCACAGCAGCCTGTTTTTCAGGATACTTTGCCGTCAGTTTTTCAATCTCAGAGAGATCTTTTGCATTAAATGACTTTGTTTCTGACATAACTATTTGTCTGAGTCTCCCATTACCGGATCCAGGCCACCGATTATCACAACGGTATCGGCGACCATTTCACCGTCAAGTACCGTTTCAAGTCCCTGCAGATTGCTGAAGGATGGTGAATTTATTTTCAATCGCCATGGGTGCCCCGTTCCGTCGCTTTGTATATAAAAGCCAAGCTCGCCCTTGGGTGCTTCAATGGCGTGATAGCTTTCAGCACCTGCGGGTGGGCACACCCCCGTATCAGTCATCATGAAATCGTGAATCAGTCCCTCCATGGAGTAGTACACCTCATCTTTGGAGGGATAGCTTTTCTTGGCATCATCAACCCTGACTGGACCTTTTTTAGGCATTTTGTCAAAACATTGTTCAATTATCCTGATTGATTCCGCCATTTCTTCCATTCGGCAATAGTAGCGGGCTAGATTGTCGCCTTCCGTACGGGTTGGTACCACAAAATCCATTTCATCATAATGCATGTAGGGTTCGAACGTGCGGATATCGTATGCGATGCCCGTTGCCCTTAGTGATGGCCCTGCAAGGCCAATGGCGATGGCCTCTTCGTGATCGATGGCACCAACACCGTTGTTGCGATCCACAAAGATTCGGTTTCTGTCCAGGGTTTTATGCCACCCCTTGAGTTCATCCGGAAATTGCTTCACAAACCTGCGAATTTTTTCTACTGCCACCGGTGTGAAGTCATTATTTACGCCTCCGATACGTGAGTGCGAAACGGTAAATCTGTTTCCGGCCACTTCATCAAAAATGTCGTATATCTTTTCTCTCTCCCGGAATGTCCACAGGAAATAGGAGAGCGCTCCGGCATCCATAATCATGGTACCAAGCCAAAGAAGATGTGAAGAGATCCGTGCCAGTTCACAACAGATCATACGAATGTAGCTTGCCCGTTCAGGAATTTCAATTTTTGTAATGCGTTCGACCGCCATGCAGAGTGCTACATTATTGCTGTAGGGGGACAGGTAATCCATGCGGTCGGTATAGGGCATGAACTCCTGGTAGGTTTTGTTTTCGGCCATTTTCTCAATACCGCGATGCAGATACCCGGTATCCAGCCGGCACTTGGTTATGACCTCGCCATCCAGTTCCATCAAAACCCGGAGCACACCATGAGTTGCAGGGTGCTGGGGGCCCATATTGAGCGTCATCCTTGTGGCCAGGGGATCGCTTTTGTCGATTTCGACTGTTGCATGCTTATCTTCAAGGCTTTTGTATATTGCTTCCTGGTGTTCCCTGAAGTAGGTTGGTTTTTTCTTTGATATTTGCTTTTCGATTTGCATGGGGAAAGCAGTCAGTCGTGATCAGGGGTAGTGTTGGGCATTTCCAGCGATCCCGGTACACCGAGAAGGGGAAACTCTTTTCTAAGCGGATAATATTTAAAATCTTCGGGCAGAAAAATTCTTCGCAGATCCGGGTGGCCCTCAAAACGGATACCGAACATATCATATACCTCACGCTCATGCCAGTTTGCACTTTTCCAGATATCGTTGACCGTAGGCAAGAGCGGATCCTCTTCATCCACATATACCTTGACAAAAATTCGCTGCCTGTCGCGCAATGAAATCAGGTGGTAGATGACTTCAAAACGGTCCTCGGAAGTGAACCGGTCGGTTCCAATGATTTCATTCAGGTAAATAAAATGAAGCGTATTCTTCAGGAAGCGGCAGGTGTCATAGATTTTGCTCCCGGATATTCGCAGCAGGGGATAGGCCTGCTCCAGGTTCAGTTCTAACAGATCGTCACCCAGAAATTCCTTTATGTCCTGCAAAATGCTATCCCTGGTATCGGTGTTCATAATGGTTGATTAGCTGTCTAACTTGAGTGATTGCTGCTCTTTGATCTTGTCCTGAATTTTGAGGATCGCATTGATGATGGATTCGGGACGCGGAGGGCAGCCGGAGATATAATAGTCGACGGGCAGGAAGTTATCGACCCCCTGTACAACACCATAGCACCGGTGCATTCCGCCGGTGGAGGCGCATGCTCCCATTGCAATACACCATTTCGGATCCGGCATCTGATCCCAGACGCGTCGGATCGCATGAGACATTTTGTAGGTGCACCAGCCGGCCACGATCATAACATCGCTTTGCCTTGGTGAGAATCGAAACACCTCCGATCCAAACCGGGCGGCATCATATTTAGGGCCGGCAAACGCCATCATTTCAATAGCACAGCAGGCGAGACCCATTGGCATGGGCCAAACCGAATTGGCTCTTCCCCACTTTGTAAGGGCATCAATTGTTGTGGTGAAGTAACCTTCACCCATAACACGATCAAGACTCATAATTCAGGATATATTGTAGCTGGTGTCCTCGTTTTTTTTGTCAGATAAGGGTGAGGCAGCCCAGTCGAAACTGCCTTTCTTGAGAGTATAAACCAGTCCGAGGAACAATATGAATATAAATAGCATCATGGCCCACAGCGTTCCCGCACCGAACTCCTGGTAGCGGACTGCCCAGGGATAGATAAAAATGACCTCGAGGTCAAAAACAATAAATTCCATGGCAATGATATAAAAACTGACAGAATATCGGTCGCGCGCCTGACCGACAGGATCCATGCCGCTTTCGTATGCGCCAAGCTTGTTGGCCGCAGGCCTGCGTGGGCCAAGCAGCCACGACAAGGCTATGAACGCCAAAGCCATGATGATTGCCAGCACGATGAGTAATAAGACAGGTATGTATTGTTCCAGCATTTTTCCTTTACACAAATAAATATGAGGCAGATTTTAGCCACTAAAATTACTTCCGTTATGCGCTAATGTCAATCAAAACAGTCAATCCATTGTGCTCTTTGATAAAAAAGCCTTTTTCTTGATTTTATTGCGTCCGGTAAGTTTTGAAAAGGGAAAAGGATTTGAGGGGCATTGATTGTTTAACTATGGAAAAAAAATAGTTACCTTACTTCAATAGATATCAATCGAATTTTTCGATCGTTATCAACGTTGAAAATACTTGAAAACGGAACCCCAACATGTTATCCGAACTTTCAACCCCTAACATTGTCGGCAGTTTTGAATAAAATTCAGATGGACATACTGGGACTCTCCACCAGTCCCAGCAGCGGTGGAGCTTACGCATTGATACTCAATGAAACAGATGGCAAGCGAAGACTTCCCATCATAATTGGAACTTTTGAAGCACAAGCCATAGCTCTGGAGCTTGAAAATATTAAACCTCCGCGTCCAATGACCCACGATCTGATGCGAAACATCATTCAGAGTTTCAACACATTTGTAAAAGAAATATTCATCAACGAGTTGAAAGAGGGTACATTCTATGCCCAAATTGTTTATGAAAATAATGGGCAGACCCTGACGCAGGACTCCAGGCCAAGTGACGCCATTGCCCTGGCTATCCGATTTAATGCGCCAATTTTCGTTTCAGACCATATTGTAGAGGAAGCCGGCATTGAAACGGATCCCCAGATGGAGGAAACAGAAGAGGGACCAGCCATGTCCGAAACTCATGACCCGGCCAAATCACAAGAAGAACCTCCGGCAACATCCAGCAGGGAAAGCCGTATCAGAATGCTTGAAAAGAGTCTGACAGCGGCTGTTGCAGAAGAAGATTACGAAAAGGCTGCAAAAATTCGTGATGAACTGAACCGATTGAAAGGCTGAGATCCAAACAGACAAAACCTTGGATATTCGACTTCAGGAATTTAGTCCGCTGCCTTATTCACAGCTGTTCAATGATTATATTGACGGGAATGGCAGCATTGCTTCTTATTACTCCCGGAGACACAATTACCAGGCTTTGATGGATGCTGTTACATCCTTTCGTTTCAAGGGCGATCGTATCGAAATGGCCGAACTTATATCCCGTTTTAATGCGCAGTTTCCCGGACAGCCGCCAGCCGACAAACTGACCGCAATGCTCTCTGATGAAAAAACGGTTACCATTGCAACCGGACAGCAACTCAGCCTGTTTGGCGGGCCACTTTACACGATTTACAAGACAATATCGGTCATTCATCTGGCGAAGAGACTCACCCGCGATACAGGCAGACATGTTATTCCGGTATTCTGGCTGGCTGACGAAGATCACGATTTTGAAGAAATTGCTTCAATAGGTTTACCAGGCAAAAACGGTCTTGATCGGTTTCTACTTCCATGTGATTCCTGTGCCAGACATACTGCGGGTAGCATCATCATTGATGAGAATTTTGAATCGTTTCGAAACGATGTATACCAGTCGTTGCAACCAACTGATTTTAGCCGGGAACTGATTTCACTGCTTGATGAAGCGTATGCGACCGGCCGAACATACCGGGATGCATTTGGATATCTTCTCTCCCGGCTTTTTTCCGATTATGGTCTCATCCTTGCCGGCAGCAATTATAATGAAGCCAAAAAGTTAGCCAGGTCATGCATTAAAAAAGCCATAACCTGTGCAGGTGAAATTCAGGCTTCTCTTGAAAATCAGAGCCGGGATCTTTCCGAGAACTATCATCAGCAGGTTCAAATTACCGACAGCCTGCTGTTCTGGCATGACGACAAACACGGCCGTGTCAGACTGAAACATGAAAACGGCGTCTGGTACAGAGAACCGGGTGTTTCTTACAGTAGTGAAGAGCTCTTGTCTCTATCAGAGTCGCAATCTGAAAGGTTTTCACCCAATGTTTTTTTACGTCCGATCATCCAGGATACCATTCTCCCCAATGCTGCATATGTCGGTGGTCCGGCGGAAATTGCCTACTATGGTCAGATGAAACCGGTGTACAAGTTCTTCAACCTGGAGATGCCATTTATCGCCGCACGAATGTCGGCAACATTGGTCGAGCCGGCTATTCAGCGAGCTCAGAATGAGCTTCCTTTTGGATTTCACGACTACATGAAGCGGTTTGAGGATCTTGAACAGCACTATCTGAGAAATCAGGGAAACTCTGAAATCGATGTCCATTTTGATACATGGAAGCAGCAGCTGGGGGAGCTGGCTGATAAGATGGTGGAACAAATTGGAATTACTGATCCCGGACTCCTGAAACATTCAAAAGCGCTGACAAAAGAACAAACGAAGTCCATCGGCAAACTTAAAAAAAAGATGTTAAACACGATCCGGCAAAAGGAAGAGGTTCAGACAAACAGGATCAAAAAAGTAAAAAGTGCTTTATTTCCAAACGACAAACTGCAAGAGCGTGAAATTGCATTTATATATTATATGAACAAGTTTGGACTGGATCTATTCTACCGTATTCTGGATCAACTAAGCAAAGATGAGGAAACAAAACCGTTGTTCAACAGACATTTGGTAATCAAGCTTTAGATTTCGAAACTTTAGGTCAAAGCTACATTAAAAGAAAGGTTTGATGTATGATGCGCAATGTGTTACGAAAGTCTATCATCGATCAGCGCAGCCGGATGAGTACATCGGAACTTCACAGGCTTGGAAACCGAATTGCGGAGTGGGTATTGTCTTCAATATGGTATCATGAGGCTCATAGTGTTCACTGCTTTTTTGGAGTTGTAAGTAAAGGGGAGATACCAACTCAAAATATTCTGGAAGATATACTGGCGAAGGAAAAATATCTGGTAATGCCCAGAGTCATTGGAAAGAACGGGGAAATGGAGCATATCAGGGTACGCAGTCTGGACTCACTTCGAGTGGGTCTGTGGGGTATTCCGCAGCCTTCGGGAAGTGAGTCCGTGGAAAGTGGAAGCTTGGATCTGATCCTTGTTCCCGGTCTTGCAGCTGATCGAAATGGAAACAGAATTGGCTATGGGAAAGGGTATTACGATCGTTTTTTAAGATCAGTGACTCATGCAAAAAAAGTCATGCTGCTGCCCGGAGCCTTTCTCATGGATCAGGTTCCGGTTAAAGAACATGATGTGCCGGTGGATACAGTGGTGACTGAAACGGGTATAATCCATTGTCGCTAAGTATTATGTGCCTGCTTATATAACACAACCAGGGTGATGTCGAAATTAACCAGAAACAATTGTTATGACCATTCGTATGCTCCAATAAAGGTTTGCATTCAATAAAATTTTAGAAAACGATGAAATCAAGTTACACCAGAAGCCATTTAAGGAATCATCTTGACGAATCCGGTCACATGACAGATAATGAATTTGATTATATGCGATCGGAGTATGTAAATGACAATAATGATGCAACTGGCAAGGGAAAATTTGCCAGGGGAGCAGGTATCATTATTCTGCTGCTTGCGGTACTGTTTATCATTCAACGGTTCTTTATTCCAATCGGACCCGACCTGTCATCGATTTTACGAGTGATACCATTGACCGGAGCTATCCTGGTTATCGTGATCGGATTGGGACTGCTCACTCAAATGAGATCACGCAGGAAGGACAGCTATCGTAACGAAGACGTTTACATGGCAGATGATAACCTGAATACCAGTTCATTTGAGTATGCAAGTGAAGAAAAGAGCAAGCCGCCCCATGGTGATAAAAGTGGCCATGCAAAGAAAAGTCAGGAAGAGGGACAGGACCCGAACAGGGCTGAGAATTTGTGTGATGACGCTGATCGTTTTGGATTTGAAACCAGTAAAAGGTGGTTTCGTTCACGGGAGGAAAAGATGCTGTTTGGTGTTTGCGGAGGGCTGGCTGAACGATTTGATATGGATCCTACCATAGTGAGGGCATTATTTGCATTGGCTTTTTTAAGTTACGGATTCAGTTTAGTACTTTATATCGTTTTAGCTGTGATATTGCCAAAGAAGCCACAGCACAGTCTTTTGTAAACATCCATAGCCAAACAGTTTAACTCAAACGTGCTTATTTCATTTGAAGGTATTGATGGGAGCGGTAAATCCACGCAAATCGATAAAGTCAAAACCTATTTGACAGACAAGGGATACGATGTGCATGTGTTTCGTGAACCTGGTGGAACTCCTCTTTCGGAACAGATTCGGGATATATTACTAAAAAGCAGGGATGAAATTCATCCTTTGGCCGAATCACTGCTGTTTTCAGCTGCACGAGCACAACTGGTTGCGACACGCATTCGACCGCTTCTTGATGCCGGTGCCATTGTGATCCTGGACCGGTTTTTTGATTCGACCACAGCATATCAGGGCTATGGCCGAAAGGCCATTCCAGTAAAAGACATTGAGCAGTTGAACACACTATCAACGCAAAATCTGAAGCCGGACCTTACAATTTACCTTAAACTCGATCCCTTACAAGCTTCAAAACGACGAAAAAAAGTCCGGGTTGAGGATCGCATGGAACGTGCCGGCGTAGAATTTTTCAAGCGCGTCAGCGAGGGCTTTGATCAATTGGCGTTGCGCGAAGAACGAATGGTTGCTCTTGATTCATCGAAGTCGCCCGATGTAACTTTTCGCTCGATAATTGAACATCTGGAGAAAAAGCTTCCCCTATTGTAATATCAGGATTCATCCAATAGATCAGTGCGGGCAGAAAGAGAAGGTCAGCCACCAGTGCCGTAAGAATGGTCAGGCAGGTTAACAATCCCATCAGCATATTGGACTCGAATGAGCTCGTGCCCAGGACACCAAATCCGGCAATAAGTATCATACTCGTCAGTACAATCGCTCTTCCGGTATGAATTGTTGTGTTTTTCACAGCCTGGTGAAGGGTGGCGCCGCGCAGTGTTTCCATTCGGAACCTGGCCAGGTAGTGAATACTGTCATCCACAGCGATTCCGAACGCAATGGTGAAAATCACAGCAGTTGAAGGTCGAATATCAATACCGGCAAATCCCATGAATCCAGCTGTAATAAGCAGAGGAATCAAATTGGGTAGCAGTGAGATCAGGACCAGTTTTGCATTCCGAAACAGTAATGCCATAATTACGGAAATGAATAAAAATGCAAGGCCAATGCTCCAGGTGAGTGCTTTCACGATGTTGCCGGTAAGATCGGCCGATAGTATGGTGGACCCGGTCAGTATTACGGATTCTTCTGGAAACAGTTCGTCCAGATACGATTCCAGATCAATACGCATTTTATTTATTCTGTATGAGCCGGCATCATATGCCTGGGCAATTATGCGAGTTTGTCGATTTTCAAAATCATTGAGGGCCGAAAGCGTGACTCCTCCAGTCATTTCCAACAGCAGGTCATATTGGGCAATAAGTGGTCTGGAACCGGGCAGACTATCCAACGAAGTACTTCGCATAACATGATCTACTCGTGACATCAACGTTGCAAAGGAGACGCTCTGTTCGATTTCTTCATACGTATTCAGGTGTTCCTGAAGCATTTGAATACGACGAAGAAGATCGGGATTGTATATTCCGTCTTCGCGGCCGGTATCCACAATGATTTCCAGAGGGAACTGCGGTGCCAGATGTTTGTCAAGAAAGCGACTCTGCCGGATCAATTCCGATCTTTCTCCCACATCATCAAAAACCTTGCTGTTTGTTTTGAGTTGTGTTATTCCAAGTGAAACGATAACAGTGACGGTTAATGTTATTATTACCACTTTTTTGCTGTGCAGGCGGGCGGTTCGATTGGTGGATGAAAGGAGAGAGCCGATTTTTCTGAAAAAAATACGGCTCTTGTCCTCGACAGGTGTGCCGTTTTTAAGAAGCTTCAAAACGGATGGGAGAACAAACATGGTGACCACAAACGCGATAATAACACCAATAGCCGTATAGATTCCAAAGCGACGCATTGGCATTACATTGCTTGTCATCAAAGTTAGAAATCCGATGGCTGTGGTCACGCTGGTTAGCAGAGTGGCTGATCCCAGAATGAGTATCGTCTCCCTGAGCGAACGCTCCCTGCTTTTATTCTCCAGCCTGAGATCCTGATACTTCGAGAGCATATGAACCGAATCAGCCACACCAACACAAAGCAGGATGGGGGCAATGGTACTGCTCAGTATTTCAAAAAAACCGCCGGTCATCACCAATACGGCTACAACAAACAGTATGGTGAGCCATACTATGGTGATGGGAAGCAGGACACCCAGCACCGTTCGGAACAGCAGCCAGAGTATGAGTATGATGAGAAGTGAAGCCAGCGAGACATAAAACATAATCTCTTTGTTAAGCGTCTCAACGTATTCGGTTCTAAAATAGGGAAGTCCGGTAATGTTGAGATCGTATTCGGCACGATACGGTTCCAATACCTTCTCCAATCGCGAGATGATCTCTCTTCGGTTGGAAAATGTGTTTTTCCTCTCATCTATCCGAAGATATATTGCGGTTGCCGTGCCACCGGACCCGAGGAATCTGCCCTTGATGAATGGATCGTCAAGCATCCGCTTCATTGTTTCCTGCAGGCGCGGCTCAGCGTCCGACCAAGATCTCATCACATCCCCGGATGCCAGGTAAGATCTGGAAGCAAGCGACCCGTCCTCACGCACGAATTCATTGAGAGACCACAAGCTATGCCGTTCTTCGAGGTAGGGCAACGCTTCGAGATCCACTGTCATCTGTTTGACTTTAGTGAGGTGCCGGGGAGTGAAGAGTGAATCATGACGAAATGCGATAATAATCATCGTGTCGTCCCTGCCAAATTCACGGCTGATTCGCTGAAACGCAACAATTGTTTCAGCGTTTTCAGGATAGAAGCCCTCCAGATCAAAATCCGCTTCGATATGCCAGGCAGGTACCAAAGCCAATAACCCCAGCAATGCCATCAATGCCAGGTATGTTTTCGGTCGTGCCAGCAGAAAATCGATGATTGGGTTGGTATGATTTTGTAGAAAACCCACGTTTGAAGAAGAATGATAAGGTGCCAAATAGTTACTGGATCAGAAATAGTATCTGATCCCTGCATATGCAAGGGTATTGCCCCGGTAGGAACCAAAACTGGGGTGGCCATAGTTCATTTTTGGCGTTGGACCTCCAAAAATGTGGGCTCCTGCAGTAAGCAACACACCATCCAAAATATCATAACCGAGCTCTTTACGGATCCAGTAATCACTCCCGTTAATTTGAAACGTGGCCGTAACCTCACAGTCAAGCCGTTCGCGGAAAAAGGAGCGGCTGGTGAATGCGGAAATGCTTTGAAACCGGGTATCCTGGATGACATCCGGGTGCGGATTTTCAATTAGCTGAATGTACCACTGAATTCCAATTTGCATATCACTACCAAAGTATCGTGCTTCCAGCAAAAGATCCGTTGCGGGGTGACGTGAAATAAATTCCTCGTTATCATCTGAAACCATGCTGATGATACGGGGAAAACCGGGCAAGTCAGGGTTGGCAGGATCAAATGAGAATAATTCATCCGGTATTTTGTCATACGTACTGTTTTCAAACCATGCCGTTTCAAGAAGCAGGTTCAGAGATGAAGTGATCTGCCAGGAAATTCCTCCGGTTACGATCAGGGTTGGTGTGAATGTTTCCTCAAGAAGGATGTGTGGGTCGTGAATGGGTGATCCAGGCGTATTTAAACGAATGCTTTTTCTGTATGCGGGCATGGATGGGTTCCAATATAAAAACCCCAGTTGAATTTCCAGAGCGCGCCACGGATTCGTGTCCCAGATCAGTGCAGCCTGCGGCTTATCGGCTTTCGTCGGTGCCGATTTTATCCGGACAGGCAACCCGGCAGGAACAGGTAGATGGGGAAACCATCTGCTTTCGGGATCCGGTACTAATGAAGGTGTGAAAACGGGTGCAAAAATCATTCGAAATCTGGAATTTCCGATGTAATAGGAATAATTCAGGGCAATCGTTCCCCTTTGCAACGTGGAAAAGGGTTCAATAAGAAAATTTCGGGAATCAAAAGGCTGAATTCTATCAACAGGGGCATTTGCGACAGATAAACCGAGCTGCAAAATTTGTCGCCCGATGCGCAGGTCACTTTTGGAAAAATGCAAATCAAGCCAGAGTTCTGGGAATGCCCACTCGATAGAATCCACCGAAGCTTCGAAACGGTTTCGAATATCTGTCCGTGCAAAGAGCCTGCCATCACCAAAGTGGTTGTCGATATTCAACGTGAGCCGCTGCAGACCGGGAAGCAGATCTGGTGGATGAGTGAGTGTGACGCCGGAAAGGTGATGAAAATCACCGGTTATCAAAGGAGGAGCAGCGACAGAGCTGGAAGTGAAGCGAAGCAGCAAAAACAGAAAAAAAAGTACCAAAGATGACACTGTGGAGCGTAACAAACCAGCATGCAAAGCGACTAATTTATAAATTTTCAATTGCTGAAATTAAGAAAAATGCTTATTTTATGTTTTATTGAGCGGCAAATGGAATGAGATGCCGGCAATGTCATGGTGATACCAGAAACCAATCACACGAACCATTCAACTTTACGAAGTATAAAAGTACATTATGGCGCATCAAAGAATCGAAGTTGACCTGCCTTTATCAAAAGTTTATGAGTTGATGAGCTCTCCAACGGATTTCCCAAAATATCTCACATCTTTGAGGGAAGTAAACAAAATCAACTCGCAAACGTTTGAATATGTAACTGAAATTGGTGGAGAAGAATTCCGGTGGACCACCAACATCATTGATGATCTGCGTAACACCCGATTTGCCTGGATCACTATCAACGGGAACCTCAATCAGACCGGAACCATTCGTTTTACACCATTAAACAACGGATCACGTACCCGGGTTGACTTCAGCCTGGATTACAGAACGTTCTTTGGTGAACCATCGAGTGATATGGCCAAGTTTATTGAAGATTTGCCCCAGCAACTTATGAGCGATCTGGAAAAGTTCAAGGATCTTGCGGAGAGTGGCAGCTTCAAGGACGAGGAGGAAAAAGAAGAGGCTGCTTCTGAGAAGAAGGAAGAAGTAACAGCCTGACTTTTCCAACCGACAATTCAAAAAAGGGGGCTAGCCCCCTTTTTTTTTTATCGTGAAGTGCGGCTTCCTGACACCCTGACCATGCTCATATCCGAGTTTATTGCTTCAGATTACAAGGATCAACATTTTGTTGTCGTGATTGGTCATCCTGTATCTCACAGCAGATCACCGGAAATACACAATGTCGCATTGTCGTACCACAACCTGGATGTGCGTTATTACGCGCTGGAATGTCCCGAAAGTGAGCTTCATCTCATACCAGAACTTTTTAAATTGAATTGGTTTTGCGGTGCGAATGTAACCATTCCACTCAAAAAAAAAATCATTGAATTTCTGGATGATTCAGATGAGTCAGCACGTGATATCGGTGCTGTAAATACGGTTGTATCGGATCCACAAACGGGACAGCTACTCGGCTACAACACGGACGCATACGGATTCATGGTGCCGCTTAGAGAAGTTCATGATATTCGCACGGTTACCATACTTGGCACAGGTGGGGCTTCTCGTGCCATTTGTCATGCCTTGCTCAAACACGGAGTGGAAAAGTTATTTCTCGTAAGCCGAAGACAGAATAATCAGGTGCTGGACTTTGAACAACCAGGCCGGCTGACCAGAATTACATATGATGATCTTGAGCATGCGATTGTTCATTCCGATTTAATAGTTAACTGCACACCGGTAGGCATGCATCCCGAAACGGAACAATCACCCATACCGGATACGTTAATGCCTCTGCTCAAGGGCAAATACTGCTATGACATTATATACAATCCGCCAGAGACCACACTGCTTCAAAAAGCAAAGGCTAACAAAGCTTTGACCATTGGTGGCCTGGATATGTTCATTCATCAGGCGGCGCGATCCTTTGAGCTATGGTTCGGCAAACCCATGCCGATTGATTTGGTTCGAAATGTGCTGCTTGAGATGATCAATAAAAGCTGAATTTGACAATATGCCAGTAATTTGGACTGACAATCCGGAGATTCATGCTGCTTTCATTTCTCGCGAAATTGAGAAGATGGGATCGCGTTTCATGTCGGTTACCAATCAGAAAGAAAGCGCTGATCATTTAAAAGCCCTTGATAATAATCGGAAAATTGCTTCTGACTATTTAAAGCAGCCAACCATTGAGCTCTGCATGGGAAAACAGGTCCACAGTGCCCGAATCGCATACGCAAGAAAACCCGGGGTGATCGATAATACGGATGGCCTGGTAACAGACAAACCATGGCTTGCTATTGGTGTACTTGTGGCCGATTGTGCCGCGGTTCTGATTGCTGATCCTGTCAATAAAATAATTGCCGCAGTGCATGCAGGATGGCGTGGCTCCATTGAGGGAATCATTCCTGAGGCAATTCTTCAAATGGAAAAAATCGGCGCCGAACCAGATCTGATGCATGTCTATATCAGCCCATGCATCTCCAGGCAGTCATTTGAAGTGGGAAATGAGGTTGCCGCACAATTTCCCGAACGCTTTGTAGACCGTTCCTGCGAAAAACCGCATGTGGATCTTCGCGGATTCATTCTTCAGGAACTTATAAAAGCCGGAGTTTCACTCGAAACCGTTATTCAGGATGATAAATGTACAACGAAACATCCTGATTTACTTCATTCTTTCCGGAGAGATGGTGAAGAAAGCGGCCGCATGATGGCTGTTGTTGCAATATCTGATTAAGCTGTTGTACGGGAACTATTTTTACCCTTATTTACGATTCTATTTGTGTGATGCATATCGCTTTTTTGCGATCAATAGTTAATAACCTGACTGCCTCGCCATACATTGAAAAAACAAAACCTGCTCATATTGGGATCAACCGGATCCATCGGCACACAGACACTGGATATCGTACGGATGCATCCGGACAAGCTGAATCTGTTTGGAATAACCGCTCATACAAATTGGGAGACGCTGGCCAATCAAATCAATGAATTCCGACCGGCCTACGCACTGCTTGCAGATGCCTCCTTTTTTAATAAACTAAAGGAATCCATTACGCACGATCAGACCACGCTTCTGTGCGGTCATCAGGAGATGGATCATTTGGTCAGGGCTGACGATACCGATACGGTAATCAACAGCCTGGTTGGGTTTTCCGGTTTTCGGCCCACCATATTGGCTCTGTCTGCCGGTAAAAAGGTCGCGCTGGCCAACAAGGAGTCACTGGTAGTTGGCGGCGAACTGCTTGCACCGTATCTGAACGGTAACTATGATCGTTTGATACCCATAGATTCCGAGCACAGTGCGATTCTGCAATGCCTGGTTGGTGAAGATATTGAAAACATCGACAAGCTTATCATCACTGCAAGCGGCGGGCCCTTTCGAAGCTGGTCGAATTCTCAAATCCGGAAAGCCACAGTCAGAGACGCACTCCGGCATCCGAATTGGGAAATGGGATCCAAAATTACAATTGACTCGGCCACCATGATGAATAAGGGCCTTGAAGTGATTGAAGCTCATTGGCTTTTTGGTCTTCCGATAAAAAGAATTGAAGCAGTGGTCCATCCCCAGAGTATTGTGCATTCCATGGTGGTATTCAAAGATGGTTCCATAAAGGCTCAAATGGGGCTTCCTGATATGCGGTTGCCGATTCAGTATGCGCTTACGTTTCCGGACCGCTGGCCTCTGGCTTCCAGGCATATTGATTGGTCGGTACAACAGCAGCTTACGTTTGAACCGGTTGATCCGGTGCGCTTTCCATGTTTCGATCTGGCACTGCAAGCCATTGAAAACGGCGATTATGCACCAGCCGTACTTAACGCCTCGAATGAAGTTGCTGTCGATCGATTTCTGAAAGAAGAAATTTCGTATATTCAAATCTCTGAAATTGTAGAGAAAAGTTTGTCTCATATAACGAACTCAGATACGTTATCAGTTGAGTCGCTGGAAGCGGTTGACCGGGAGGCCAGAGCCTTTGCCCGTTTTATCTGATCAAATAAAAAAGGTTTCATGGAAGTAATTTTTAGCATACTGCAGACCATACTCATATTTGTGGCTGCCATTTTTGTACTTGTCCTGGTACACGAACTCGGGCATTTTCTGGCTGCAAAACTCTTTGGAATGAGAGTAGAGCGGTTTTCCATCGGGTTTCCACCAAGACTTTTTGGAATTCGGAAAGGGAATACAGATTACTGCATTTCTGCACTTCCGCTGGGAGGTTATGTAAAAATATCCGGGATGGTCGACGAGAGCATGGACGACAGTTTTACCGCCTCCAAACCCAAAGATTATGAGTATCGCAGCAAACCGGTTTGGCAGAGGATGATCGTGATCTCAGCGGGTGTGATTTTTAATATGATCCTTGCCTATGTTATTTTTGCTGTAATCACATTCTCCCATGGCGTTAATCAGATACCTGCAGAGAATGTTCAGGGAATGTATATACCTGAACATTCGACAGCAGAAACCGTTGGATTCCAAACTGGCGACAGAATTGTAGCTGTTAATGACAAGGAGATTGAATACATACGCAGAGGTCAGTTTTTTTCCATTTCCGAAATAACCAGCCAGCAATTGAGCTTTACGGTTGAACGTGACGGTCAATTGGTTACATTGCGTCCTCCGGCAGACTTTCTCGATCATCTCGCCAGAAATCCGGAATTCATTGAACTTCAGAATGCTCTGCCCAGCAGTATCGGTGCCGTTTCAGATGGATCACCAGCAGATAAAGCCGGTTTGAAACCCAGTGACGAAATCATCGCGATCAACGGGGAAGAGGTGGGCTACTGGATTCAGATGGTTGACAAGATCCAATCCGGAGGGGATGAGATGATTTTTACCATTCGGCGTAATTCTGATGTGTTTGACGTAACCATAGCTCCGGACCCGGAGCGAAGGATTATCGGCATAGCCATTGTTGATCCACATGAATATTTTGGATTTGAAACGATAAGTTTTGGGTTTTTCGCCTCAATTCGTGAAGGAGTTTCCCAGGCTCATGATACCCTGCTTGGCATCATTAACGGCTTTCGTCAACTGTTGACTGGCGCCATTTCCATCCGTGAGAATCTTGGAGGTCCGGTTGCCATCGCTTCTGTAACCGCTGATGTAACCGAAAGAGGAGGTGCTCTGGGATTCTGGAATTTCACGGCTTTTCTTAGCATTACATTGGCGCTTATGAATATACTTCCGATACCGATGCTGGACGGTGGCCACCTGATGTTTCTCATTTACGAAGCCGTAACGCGGCGAGAACCATCCGTGAAGGTCAGAATGGCCCTTCAACAGATTGGATTTATACTTCTTATAAGTCTTATGATTTTTGTAACATTCAACGATATACTCCGGCATGTAGTGAACTGACCTATGAAATTTGCAAAAGACGGAGTTCCGGTTATCGTTGCAACGCTTTTTTTGGCTCTTGTCATTACAGCCATTGGCTGGCTGTTGAATAACAACTTTTCGATCCTGCTTTATCTGGCCGCACTTTTTATCGCGGGATTCACCCTCTATTTTTTTCGTGATCCGGACAGAAACATTCCCAGTGGAGACTACATTCTGGCGCCGGCTGACGGCAAGGTGATTTCAATTGATGTGGTCCGCGAAGAGAACTATCTCGAGTCAGGTGCCAGGCAGATAACCATATTTCTGTCACTGGGCAATGTCCATGTAAACAGATACCCTGTGTCAGGAAAAGTAGAACATGTTGCCTATTTTCCGGGAAAGTATCTCGTTGCCTGGCACCCCAAAGCATCTGCACTCAATGAAAGGGCTGAATTTGGCATCAGGCATCACTCTGGATTAAAAATTTTTTACCGGCAAATTACAGGATATGTTGCCAGACGCATTGTTTTTTACACCAGGGAAGGGGAAGATGTCAAAGCAGGTGAACGCTTTGGTCTCATGAAGTTCGGATCTCGCATGGATATTCTTGTTCCTGAAAACATGGACATTCTTGTCAAAGAGGGCGATAGAACGATCGGTGGCGAAACCATTCTGGCACATCTTGATGACAATGCAACAAGCCCGGTATGAACCCTGAAAAACGACTGCTGCGGAGACAGCTGCGAAGAGACCATCTGAGAAGAAAGTTTAGAAAACCGATTCCCAAAACGGTTGTACCAAGTTTCTTCACATTGATGAATCTGTTTTGCGGGCTTGTCGCCATTATACAGATTTATGAGGGCAAACTCGAATTCGGTGCGTGGCTTATCGTCATTGCTGCCATCTTCGACATGATGGATGGCTTCATGGCCCGGCTTACCAATGCCACAACGGAATTTGGAATTGAACTTGACTCACTGAGCGATATCGTATCTTTTGGTGTAGCACCTGCGTTCCTGTTTTACAGCTACTCTCTTCATGAATTAATGATCATTGGAATTATCATTTCCGCTTTTCCTGCTTTATGTGGTGCCGTTCGCCTTGCCAGGTTTAATGTGGATGTTCGCATTGAAGATCCTGATAACTTCAAAGGCCTTCCCATTCCAGCTCAGGCCATGATGCTTGTGGCTCTGTTTCTGATTTTCTTTCCCAATCCTGAACTTTTTGAGGGATTCAACCACGGATTCAACAGCATGTTGGTTCCTGTTATTTTGTTGCTGTCGCTATTGATGGTTAGTACGGTACCTTTTGACAAAATTCCAAGGTTTAACAAAAATTATCTCCGCCAAAACCGGAAGAGAGTATATTTGTTTCTGTTTTATTTCATTGCTGTTGTTGCATTTCAGGAATACGGGCTGATTCTCGTGTTCAGTATTTTTATCGCCAAAGGAGTTTTTTTATCTTTGCTTCGTTTCTGGAAGGAGATCCACGAAGAGCCCGTTTAGACTCTGCGAATCGATAAAAAACCGTCTGAAAGATCTTTTTTATCATGTGTACATGGTCTGCTCAACCGGGGAGATCAAACGGAACGATGGTACACAATGGATTTAAAAATAGTATTGCAGACTGACGGCATGGGCTACACCAAACCCATTCTGAAAGGGAAGAAAAGCATAGTTGAAGTAGAAGTCACCGACCAGCAGTCCTGCACCAAAGTTGAATCGACGCTGTGTTTCCCCGGTGCGGATGCCGGCTCGCAAATCGATGATTTCAGAGATATTGAGTTCCACTCCGGTATTCAAGTAGCCATTGCCCTGATATGTTATCGAGTTTTCCTCGGTTCGGGATATGTCATTTATAGGCATATTGTAATCGGCTATGACAGAAATCAATACAGGTATTTCATCTTCAATGGCTGATGTTGAGAATTGCAAGAGCTGGATATCAGTTCCAAAGCTCAATAATGTAGGCAACCTGGTAGCTGTTTCAGCCAGCTCTTCCATGGATCCCAGATTGCGTAATGCCGCACCGAGGCGTACCCGGTCATCCATGATATTCAAAGCCAGACCGGCGTTCATACCAAATCCGGAGGCATGATCCCGAAAATACTGTTCAAACAGATACATACCGGTGACACCAAGAGAGAGCGGTCCGACGGATCGGGAATAGGATCCGGCAAGCGATAAATACCTGACTGCAAAATAACCATCCGGATCGGGTGTTGGATTCGTGCGATGCGCTATGTTATCACTAAGCGAAGAAAGCAGCGCAATTCCATAGGTCTGTTTTCCCTGTTTGTATGCCAACCCGGCAAAACTGTTCTGTGTATCGGTAAACGGCCATACCATGTAGGAAAGGGTGGCACTGCTTTTGTTTTCCATGGAGAGAAGTGCGGGGTTCAGGAAGATAGCCGATGCTCCGGTCAGTGAAGCGGTATGTGCATCAGAAAGGCCCAAATTATGAGCAGAGGGCCCCATCAGCAGAAAGTGCAAACCGGTGGACTGACCGTCACTGGCGTCTGAATCATGATGCAGCGGGAATATGGCCATCATCACGAAAAAAATAATTAAGGCATTTCGTCTATTCATAAAAGTATTAAACATTAAAATGTAATTTAAAATGACAACCTGAGAGATAAAACATGCATTCCAGCAATGCCAAGCGGTTCACGAACAAATGCATAATCTACAGACGGACTCATGACATCATAGGGAAGATGCACTGAAAAGCCGGCACTCAGTTTATGAGTTTCATTTACAAAGTCGAGGTCCATGATTTCCCAACCGCCTCTCAGGGTGATGCGTTCATGCGCTTCCCACGAAGCACCTATGCGAAATTGACGGCTGCTTGTGGTCATGTTATCCGTTGTCATGCTATTTTGAGGAGGCACGGATCCACCGGTGTGCTGAAAACGCTGATATTCAGATTCCAGTCTGAGAATTTCATATTCGGAACTGACCAACAATCCAAAATCGGTAAAATGGTAGGAACTGCTCATACGAAAACGGACAGGCAGAGCATCACTGCGATTGCGCCCACCCAGAGTTCCGTAGAGCGGATTGGTGTTCCAGGAATATTCGGATATAAGATCCTGTATACTGAAACCTATACGCCAGTTTGTGACGGGTTCTGCGATCATCCCGATATCAAAGCCGGCACCGGTGGCATTGTCGATACTTTCATATAATTTGGCATAATGCAGCTTAGCGGCAACTCCGAGACGAACGCTCGGGCTTACACTTATTCCAAAAGCGACAAAGAGTTGAAATTCGTGCGTTGAAAGCATTTCTGTATGATATCCGCTGGATGTGCGTCCATCTATATCATAGACATTTGCATTTAGCAGGCCCATATTGAGCCCGGCATTCGGGGGAAGAGGAAAGGTCACATTAAAGGAGTGCAGGCTGCGGTCGAATGACATCAACGCTGTGCCGATATCAATCTGATTCTCAAAGGAGTAGGAAGCCAGTGCGGGATTGTAATGCCCGAAAATGCCTTCATGTGAAACGGTACCCATGGCATTACCCATCGCCATGCCTCGTGCGCCAAAACCCATCCGTGTGTAAGCTCCGCTGAAACCACCGCTTTGCGCCATGACTTCATGCAAAGGCAAAATAAGCACCAAAAATACTACCAGACCTGCAGCTAATTTGTCGTAAATGAGGGTTCGGCTACATTTTCCCTTATCACCTTGTGCAAGGCCGCATGTTATCCTGCAGCTGAAGCCGTCATCGCCACTTTTATTGTATTTTTTATCAGCAGGTTGCAAGCGAGTCATTCGGTTACGATGGTATTTCGATGTAAAAATGGTTATTCATTCAAGTCAATGTGAATCGATTATTCCAGCAGCAGGATTTTCCCAACTGAGCGGCGATTTCCGGTATCCACTTCATAAAAAACGGTTCCATTGGCCACTTTACGCCCTTGCTGATCCGTTCCGTCCCAAACAGCTTCAAACGTACCGGAACCAAGCTCACGTTTGTCATCCAGTATGCGGATCAAGTTCATTCCAAAATCAAACAAGCGAATGGTAACCGTACCGGCTTCCTGATTTTCAAATTTGATGCGTACCAGGTCGTGCTGACGGGGGGAAAACGGGTTGGGGTAAGCGTAGGCGTTCACATCAGGCGCATCATCCTGAAACTGGTTTTTTCCGTCAAGTGGAAAGTTAACCCGGGTAATCTCCCAGCTTTCGCCATCATCCACAGTTGAAGCGAGTCCGTCGCTTGTTCCGATCCAAACTCTTCCTTTGGCATTGCTGACAGCATAGTAGGTTGCACGCGGTTTCATCTCTGTATTGGCACTGCGTATCTGGCGCACCTGTCTCCATGATTCCCCGTTGTTTCTGCTGATAAAAACTCCGTTGTTTCCGACGGCAAATATGGTTTGCCCATTGAAACCGATGTCGTAAATGCGTTCGCCGGGCAGATGTTGCTCAAACGTGTCACCGGAATCACGGGTAACTACAATCCCTTCCACATCCTGCCCGGTGATAGCGGTCCAGTTCGTCATCCAGATTGCATTGTCGTATGGATTTTCCCGGATGGATGTGATCCAGTTGCCCAATAGCCCTTCCGGGTTTTGTGTCTGCCGGATGTGGCGCCACCGAATGCTGTCGGCCGGAGCTGTGAGAGCATTATCAGAGATGTTAAGTCCACCGGCTGTACCGGCATAGACGTTGCCATCGCTTCCTATCAGCACCGAAAAGCCGAGGAAATTGAGGAAGTTGTTGTTCTGCCCATCTCCACGGGGATCAATTTTGAAATTGTATGTTTCTTCCGGATGGAGCTCGTCCAGTTCAAACGGGGGAAGCACAACGCGTTCCCAGGTTTGGCCCAAATCGGTGGAGCGACGGATTCCCGAAGCCCATCCGGCAAAGAAAATGACGTCGTCTTTAAAGTCCACCATATATGGCGGGGATTGCTGTGGAACAATGACAGGTATGATTTCAAGATCCTGGCCGCCATAGTGTACCGTGTTTGCATCAGGGGAGTCAAGCGTTCGGGAAGTATCGATCAAAACCCAGCTTTCGCCGCCATCCGTTGTGATGTAGAACCCCATTTGTGCCTGCACCGGATCCTCTCCACTGGTGTCGCTGTAGCCTATACCTGCGATTACGGTGTCGCGTGCAAGAGCGATGGAAAAAAGTCTGCCCCGTCCATCGGTTACAGAATCAATTCCTTCAGCAATTCTCCAGTCCAGTTCATTGCCAATGTTGAAGTTCATTCGGGGGCCGATCCAGAGCGTGTCACCCAGTGCACCCATGTTGGAAACGGAGTTCTGTGAAATGGATTTGTACGGTGACGGAATCTGCCCCGGCAGGATTTGTCCATACACCTGCTGATGAATCAGGCTCGGAAGAATCGATACAACCAGGGACAAAAGGATTAATCTCATCTTGAAAACGTTAATGTGGACCGGAGAGTGTCACTGACGGTTCCGGCAATATCAACGGCGTGTACCGCAATCGTATATGTTTCAGGAGAATTTTCGGAATTTATACTGAAATTCTGAACATAGATGCTATCCCCGGGCACCGTACCGTAATCCGGGTTTGATCCCTGCATAATGGAGGCGAATATTTGTTGGTTTGAACTGTCGAACAGTTGAAGGCGTACATCGCTGATATTACTTATGGATAAGGAGTGACTTACTTTGGCGGCGATAAAGAAACGATTTTCAGATTCACCGGGTGCTGGAATGAAAACGGTATCCGGATGCACAATTTCAAGAACTTCAGGCTGTCCCGTATCGACACCACGCACAATAACTGTTGATTCTACACGATCTGCAGCTTGCCCATCCCGCCCAAGGGGATATACATAGACGATCAGATTTTCATAGCGACTGGTGTTCATGTTCAGGCTGAGAGACCCTGTGTACCGGTCAGGTTGGGTCTGATCGTTTTGCAGCGTATCGCCGGAGAGAAGGGTACGATTACGGACCGAAGCTAATCCAGCCACGAGTCGGTAACCCTCGGGAAGCGCACTTGTCACATTCAGATGAAATGTGACAAGGGTATCACGGATTCCATCTTCTTCGGAAAATCGAATAGAAGAAGGGTCGACTGAAAAATCACGGATCACCGGGCGTTCTGTGTTCGCCCTCACTGGTCCATCTGTTTCATCACAGGCAGATACAAACAGGTTTACAGTCAGGAAAAGCAGGAAGAAATACCAGGGTAAATGTCTCAAAACAGAGTAATAAAGATGTTGGAGCCTAACCAGAAGGTAACGTAATCAGTTTGGTAGAATTATGCCATGCCGTCTGTTTTGATGATATTTTATGAATAAGAAGAACAATTCTGTCCTGCAATCCTGCAATGATTGTCAAATTTCAATATTACCCCTAACAAGGAAGAATGTCAACAATGCAATGATTAGTTGCATCGTGTTTAATTCTTGTGTAATTTAATATTTATGTTAAACATGTATGCACATAGCAATAACTGGTGGTGGCCCTTCTGCTGAAAGCGGATTGGTCTTGGTGCGTGTGCAGTACCTGTAAAAAGGATTTTCAACCCGCTTTCAGTTCAAACTGGATGCGGGTTTTTTTTTGTGTGAATTCAGGCATCTTGTTATCGCAGGCCGGATCACCCGGTTTCTCTTTTGACATACTCTGATGAAAGCAGATACATTCAAAAATCTTGCCGAAGAATATACAGCCATTCCGGTATACCGGGTCATGATGGCTGATACTGTTACGCCGGTCTCACTTTTTATGAAGATTCGAGATCAGGGCCTGTATCCGTTTCTGCTGGAGTCGGTGGAAGGAGGGGAGCACCTGGCACGATACTCGTTTCTGGGTCGAAATCCCTATCAGGTGCTTCGTTTTGAAAATAACAAAGCTTCATTGACTCGTTTACAAAATGGAGGAAATCCCACGGCAGGTGAGCAGACGGATATTCTTGAAGAGGGATATTTTGAAGCGTTGCGACGGCTTTGCAGCACACTTGCGGAACCCGTAATTCCCGATCTGCCCCGGCTGACAGGCGGAGCTGTCGGCTTTTCGGCATACGATACCATTCGACAGGTGGAACACCTGCCGGATGTACCCGAAGATGACCTCCGCCTTCCGGAGGCGATATGGGCATTCTATGATGAGATTTTTGCCTTCGATCATGTGAAGCATCGTGTGATATTGATCAAGACGGTGTTTACGGACCCTGGACGTGATCATGATCGCCAGTATAAAGAAGCATGCGCCTGCCTGGACCGCATGGAAAGCATCATGAACCAGCCTGTTACCGATGGTGCGGGTTATCGAAAAACATCAGATGAGCTGGAAAGTAATATAACCCCGGAAATCTTTCACAAAAACGTGGATAAGGCCAAAGAGTATATACATGCCGGTGATATATTTCAGGTAGTGCTTTCACAGCGGTTTCGAAGCAGCTATGAAGGTGACCGGTTCATGCTTTACCGGGCGCTGAGAATGGTCAATCCGTCTCCCTACCTTTTTTATCTGGATTTCGACGAATTTGCACTGGTCGGCTCCTCTCCGGAGGTGCTGGTGCAGGTCCAGGATGATACCGTCCGGGTTTTGCCAATAGCGGGTACCCGCCCGCGAGGCGCCAGTGTCGATGAGGATAATCGTTTTGAGGAAGACCTCAAGGCGGATCATAAAGAGCTGGCTGAGCATATCATGCTGGTCGACCTGGGACGCAATGATCTGTCACGGGTTTGCCGTCCCGACAGCGTAAAACTGACCCGGGATCGAGTGATTGAGCGATACTCGCATGTGATGCATATCGTTTCTGATGTCAGCGGTACACTTGCGGAGGACAAAACGGCTGTAGATGCCCTGGAGCACTGTTTCCCGGCCGGTACGGTATCCGGGGCTCCAAAGGTCAGAGCAATGGAGATCATCGATGAAATGGAGCCCACTAAACGCGGTCCCTATGCTGGAGCTGTCGGATATTTCGACTTTTCAGGCAATATGGATACGTGTATTGCAATTCGCACGATGATAGTTACCGACAGTGATATCTATATTCAGGCCGGGGCGGGAATAGTAGCCGATAGTGATCCATATCTTGAATACGATGAAACCGTGAATAAAGCGAAAGCACTGGTTGAGGCACTCGGCATTGCGTTGAAACTTGCGTAGATTTTTCCATCCACAGTTATATCACAGATGAAATATTAAATAAAAGAATGAGCAAGCAGAAAAAAACCATTTTATCGGGCATTCAGCCATCGGGCAGGCTTCATCTGGGAAATTATTTCGGAGCCATTCGGCAACATCTCGATTTTCAGCACAAGGGTGAAGCCTTCTATTTCATTGCGAACTATCACTCACTTACATCCGTCCAGAACGGGGCCGAGCTTCGGCAGTATACCTATGATGTCGCCCTGGATTATCTTGCACTCGGTATGGATCCGGTAAAATGCACCTTTTTTGCGCAAAGTGACGTTCCCCAGGTGCTTGAACTGTCGTGGACTCTGGGAACACTTGCCCCGGTGAGCATGATGGAGAAGGGGGTTTCATACAAGGACAAGGTGGCGCAGGGGCTGCAACCCAATATCGGTTTGTTTACCTATCCGATATTGCAGGCAGCCGACATTCTGATATACCATTCCGACCTGGTTCCGGTTGGTGCCGATCAAAAGCAGAATATAGAAATATCACGGGATTTGGCAGGCCGGTTCAACCGGATTTACGACGGTGACTATCTCAGGATACCAGAGCCTTTCATAGTTGAATCGGTTGCTACGGTACCTGGTGTTGATGGCAGAAAAATGAGCAAGTCATATGACAATACCATCGATATTTTTGATAGCGGGAAGACCTTGAAAAAGAAAGTAATGTCAGTCGTGACAGATTCGACGCCTCTTGAGGAACCGAAGAATCCTGATAAATGCAATGTGTATGCACTCATTCGCCTGTTTGCTTCCGAAGAAAAGAACAGAGAAATACGGGATAAATACACATCTGGTGGTTTTGGATACGGGCATGCCAAGAAGGAACTTCTGGCACTGATTGAGGAGTTTTTCAGTGAGGCCAGAGACCGCAGGGAGTATCTTGCCAGGCGACCCGACACGATATGGGATATGCTTCGTGATGGTGGCAAAAAAGCACGAAATCGCGCAGAAATAGTGATGCAACCTGTTCGTGAAGCCACAGGTATTGTCCGTCATTTTGAAACTCTGTAGATATATCAAATCGAATTCGTTTTTCGGTATTGATCCGGCAAATAAGAATAGCATATTGTTGAATATCACAAATAGATTATACACAAAGTTTGAGGTTACACCAGATCATTATGGTTCTGATCATTGACAACTACGATTCTTTCACCTACAACCTGGTGCACCTGGTGGCGCGTCATGCTTCTGAATTCGAGGTAGTCCGCAACGATAAAATAACGGTCAGGGAAGTCCGTGAAATGAAACCAGAGAAGATTCTTATCTCTCCGGGCCCGGGCAGGCCGGAAAATGCGGGTATTACGGAAGAAGTAATAGGTGAGCTGGGTCCACAGATTCCGGTGCTCGGTGTCTGTCTGGGCCATCAGGCCATAGGTCATGTTCATGGCGCTCGCGTGATTTCGGCTCCCTCTTTGATGCATGGCAAGACATCATGCATTATGCATAACGGTTCTCCGCTTTACAAAAATGTGACACAATCATTTGTTGCGACCCGTTATCACTCGCTTGTGCTCGAAAAACAAAGCATCAGCGATGATTTTGAAATCACATCGTGGACTGAAGACGGGATAGTTATGGGCATTCGCCATAAATACTACCCGCTTGAGGGAATACAGTTTCATCCGGAAAGCATACTGACCACAGAAGGGCCGAAACTGATTGAAAACTGGATGAAAAGCACCGATGTGGTGCGCAGCATAAACAATCACTAAATGAATTTGACAAATGGGAGATTTTACTTACATCCTGCAAAAGATCTCTGATCACAAAGAGCTGATGCCCGAAGAGGCAGCATATGCATTGCAGCAAATTGTCTCAGGGAATGTCAGTCCGGCAAGAACTGCTGCATTTTTGTTTGGCATGGGCAGCAAGGGTGCTACGGTGCAAGAATTGACCGCTTTTGTGCATGTTATGAGGAAAGCCGCTGTTAATGTTGATGTGGATACGGAATCTGCCATTGATCTTTGTGGCACAGGTGGTGACAACTCCGGTACCTTCAACATCTCAACGGCAGCAATGTTCGTTGCTGCCGGAGCCGATGTTCCTGTACTCAAGCATGGCAATGCGGGGGTCTCCAGCAAGAGCGGAAGTTACGATGTTTTGCGGAAACTCGGGGTTGAACCACGGTTGCCAAAGGACAAAGTGGAAGTCTGTTTTCGTGAGACGGGTATGGCGTTCATGTTTGCTCCTCTTTTTCATCCGGCTATGGCGCATGTAATGCCGGTTAGAAAGGAATTGGGCATGCGAACTTTCTTTAACATTATGGGCCCCATGCTTAATCCCGCTGGTGTAAAAAGGCAGATGATCGGTGCCTTCAGCCTCGATACAGCGCATAACATCATACGCATACTTCAAAATCTGGACACGGAATTTGCTTATGCAGTGCACTCCGAGGACGGCCTGGATGAATTTTCCACTACAGCCCCAGCCCATGTCTTCCAGTTGATGGAAAATAAGGTCGAAAACAGTATCGTTTTTGATTCCGGGGTTTTCGGATTATCGGAGGCAACCCTTGGTGATCTTCGCGGCGGGTCTCCGGAACAAAACGCCGATATCATTCTCTCTGTTCTGGATGACAAGGCGAGCAGAGCTCAAAGAGAAGTGGTGCTCCTCAATGCTGCATTTGCCATTCACACTTCTGGTTTGCATGACGATATCCAGGAGGCATTTTATGCCGCCGAGGAGAGTCTGGAGAGCGGAAATGCGCGCCAGGCATTGAACTTATTTGCGGAATGTACGACTCAATTACAAAATGATTAATTAGTGCCGTGTGTTATTGTTCAGCAAAAAGGTTAAAATCCTTTCAAAGTCTGATTGCAGAATAACCAATAAATTGCAGCTAAATGCCAGATTCCATCCTCGAGACCATAGTTAAAAAAAAGCGTGAAGAAGTTGCTGCCAGAAAAAAAGCTGTTGGTGAACGCGATTTTCTGTCTTTTGAAGAGTACCAACGTCCGCGAAGTGATTTCGGCGCGGCGCTTATTAAACCTGGCAACGTTTCCGTAATTGCTGAAATTAAAAAAGCTTCCCCATCAAAAGGGGTGATCCGGGAAAACTTCAATCCTGCGCTCATTGCAAAAAGCTATCAGGATAATGGTGCTTCTGCACTTTCTGTCCTCACGGATGAATCCTTTTTTCAGGGTTCGCTCATGTATTTGCAAGAAGTGTCGGCTATGGTCACCCTTCCTCTGCTCAGAAAAGATTTTATTATCGATCCATACCAGATTGCCGAAGCCCGTGCATGGGGAGCTGATGCAGTTTTGCTTATTGTAAAATTACTTGACAAAAATCAGCTTTATGACCTGCATGCCGCTGCAAGAGAAATTGATTTGCAGGTACTCGTAGAGTGCTACGACCATCAGGACTGGGACAAATTGGATTTCGATATCATTTCAATTGTTGGTGTTAATAACAGGAACCTGGACACCTTTGAGGTCGACTTGCACCGTGGATTATCTATCCTTGAAAAAGCTCCTGCAGGAACCACAAGAGTCTCCGAAAGTGGACTCGGAAAACCCGATGACCTTCATTTTCTTAAAGAAAGTGGCATTCACAGTGCACTTATTGGAGAACACTTCATGCGTGCTGAAGATCCGGGCAATGAACTCGCCCGTTTTACAACCTTTTTTCCCGAATCACCAGATCCAAATGTTCTGTAAAACAAAAAAAGGCCCAATAAGTGAATGCACAGAATATAAAACCAATGCATAATACCATGGACAGCGGATCATCGGATTTCCCGAAATTAAAAATATGTGGCATTACTACATTGGAGGATGCCAGGTATGCATCCGGTGCACTAGCCGACTTTATAGGCTTTATTTTTTATGAAGAAAGTCCGCGGTATATAACGCCCAGGGACGCCGCTGAAATCATAAGATGGATTGAGGGACCCGGAAAAATCGGGGTTTTTGTCAATCATCCTGCCAAAAGGATCAATCAAATTGTCGATCAGACAGGTATTGATATGGTGCAGCTGCATGGGTATGAATCTCCGCATGATGCCGCGAAAATTGAAGTACCGGTTGTCAAGGTATTCAGAATTCGTGCACAGAGCGACATTCCAGCAATCCGTAAAGAAATGAAAAACTGGAATGATATTGCCGCGTATTATCTGTTTGATACAAAAATGGAACAACTGCATGGCGGGACGGGTCGACCCTGGGACTGGAACCTGATTAATCATCTTTTACCTGAGAAACCATTCTTTTTGGCTGGAGGCATCGATGCTGACAATGTGGCAGAGGCAGTTTTTACAGGCCCTCCTTATGGCGTTGATCTTTCCAGCAGCATTGAAGCAGCTCCGGGTGTCAAGGATTTTGATAAAATGCAGCTGTTCTTTGACCGGTGGAATGAACTCCGGGATTCATTTGGAAAGTGAATAGAACCTTAAATGAATATGCTTGTTACAAAATACACGTATGAAGACAAATAAAAACAGCGTTGAAACAGCATCTGCTGCGATGCCGAACAGTCGTGGTTTTTTCGGCAATTATGGTGGAAGATATGTACCTGAAATATTGTTGCCGGCACTTGATGACCTCAACAAGGCTTTTTCGGAGGTTCGAAACGACAAAACCTTTCAGAAAGAATATCACGGATTGCTTCAGGAATATGTGGGAAGGGAAACACCTCTGACCTATGCCGGGCGGCTTACCGAGCATTTTGGCAAAGCGCGCATTTACCTTAAGAGAGAAGATCTCTGTCATACCGGCGCACACAAAATAAATAATGCAATCGGGCAGGTACTTCTGGCAAGAAAAATGGGTAAAACCAGGATCATCGCTGAAACGGGAGCCGGTCAGCACGGGGTAGCTACAGCCACGGTGTGTGCACATTTCGGGATGTCCTGTATTATTTACATGGGTGCAGAAGACATTTCGCGCCAAAAGCTGAATGTGGACCGCATGCATTTGCTTGGCGCTGAAGTCAGACCGGTAAAATCGGGTGCACAAACATTGAGTAATGCGATCAATGAAGCGATACGAGACTGGGTCAGCAACGTCGATAATACGTTTTACATCATCGGTTCGGCAGTAGGACCACATCCATACCCATATATGGTTCGTGAATTTCAATCTGTCATCGGCAGGGAGACTATGGATCAATCCTTGAGACAGGAGGGACGTCTGCCCGATCATGTTTTGGCATGCGTAGGCGGAGGTTCCAACGCCATAGGCATATTTTATCCAATGCTTGACCATCAGAATGTCATGCTTTACGGCATTGAAGCTGCCGGTGAAGGGGTGAAGACCCCACGTCACGCAGCTACACTTACAGGTGGACTTCCTGGTATATTGCATGGCTCTTTAAGCTATCTTTTACAGACACAACAGGGCCAAATTGCCGAGGCCCACTCCGTGAGTGCCGGACTTGACTATCCGGGCGTTGGTCCGGAGCACTCTTTTTTGTGCGACAGTGGCCGTGTTACGTATGCATCAGTTACGGATGAGGAAGCAATTGAAGGAGTCCGGCTTCTATCATCCAAAGAAGGGATCATTCCCGCGCTTGAAACAGCACATGCTATCGCCTACCTGAAAGTACTTATGCCAACGACCGAAACCAGTGAGTTTGTCGTAATCAACTGTTCGGGACGTGGTGACAAGGATATGGAAACCATATCAAAATTTATTTAAGTCCAAAACAGAATTTGTTAATGAAAAAACTCGGCAGATTAAAAAAGCTCTTTGAAAACAGAGGATCGGAGCAGAAAATCATGAGCCTTTTTATAACAGCTGGCTATCCGGATCCCGGCTCAACTGTTGAGCTGATCAGAGAGCTCGAATCATCCGGCGCGGACATAATTGAGCTTGGCATGCCGTTCAGTGACCCGCTTGCCGATGGCCCAACGATCCAGCATGCCAGCAAAATTGCGCTGGAAAAGGGTGTCCACTTGGACATCATTTTTGACATGGTTAGTGAGATCCGTGATCAGTCAGATATTCCCATTGTCCTCATGGGCTATATAAATCCCGTTTTAAAGTATGGATTAGAAGCTTTTTTTCTCAAAGCTTCGAGAGCCGGAGTAGATGGTATCATCCTTCCCGATGTTCCACCTGGTGAATTTCCCGAAGTCGAATCACTTTGCATGAAACATGACATCGCACCGATTTTTCTGGTAGCTCCAAATACACCGGAAGAGCGTATGCGTATGATTGACAAATCCAGTCGTGGGTTCGTGTATTGCGTTTCTGTAACCGGTGTGACCGGTGCCCGTGACGGATCCGAAGTGAGCCAGTCGGTCGGTAAATTCATTGATAAGGTTCGAAATAATGTCAAGAATAACCCGATTCTAATCGGATTCGGCATCCGTACACATCAGGATGCCATGGCCATATCCCGTGGTGTGGATGGATTTATTGTCGGGAGCGCTCTGATTGATTATATCCGCAGCGTTAGCGATCAGGAAGATTGGATTAAAAAAACCGGGGATTTTGTCAGGAAGCTGAAGTACGGCACATCATAAACGAAGTTAAATGAACGTTACCATCCAAACTGTAAACCAACGCTGCATACATGATGCCTAATATCTTAAACAGAACATGCTTTACGGTTCTGATTCTGTCCGTTTTCGCTATTTTTCTGTTCACTTCATGTGACGGAGATTACCGAAGATCGGCACAAGGGGGCTTTTCGGAAGTATTGGTGGTAATGGATTCTACGCAGTGGGAGAGTCCCACAGCCGAGGCAATCAGGGCCACATTCGGCAGGGAGATGATGACACTGCCCCGTCCGGAAGTCAAGTACGATTTAAGGTTTATGGATCTTAGAACCAACAGGGATCTGGAATACGCAAAAAATTTTAAAAACACAATTTTTGCCGCACCCATCAATGAGGACAGCAATGTCGGATCTTTTTTACGCGCAGTTCTCAGCGAAGATATCAAAGAGCGAATCGCAGATGGCCGAAATTTTGCCTTTCCACTGCGTGACCGTTGGTATCGTGATCAATGGACGCTTTTTCTTTCAGCCCCGGATCATCAGGCTCTTTCAAAAAAAATCATGGATTCGGAGCGATCTCTGGTAAGAAGCCTGGATCAGGTGGAACGGGGCAGGTGGCAACGGCAAATATACCGCAGGGGAGAACAGGCTCATCTTGCCGATTCACTCATGGAAAATCATGGCTTTCAAATCAGAGTGCAGCACGACTATCGGGTCGGTGTCGATACCACTGGATTTGTTTCACTTCGCCGATATCTGCATGATAATGATCGATGGATCTGGTTTGCATATATGGATGGTCATGACGGTATCGACGGCATTGATCAGAATTGGATTAATGCGGTTCGCGACAGTTTGAATCGCAAGTTCATCAGGGGGACACGTGAGGAGTCCTATGTCACTACAGAATACCGTTCACCGCGTGCCATCGAAACCGTTCAAACACGCATCAATGGACGTCCCGCCCTGGAAACCAGGGGCACATGGCGCATGACAAATGATATTATGGGTGGTCCTTTTCTGCATTATACCGTCTATGATGAACATCAAAACAGGTTGTATATGATGGAGTTCGCTCAATTTGCACCACGCTACAGCAAACGCCGTTTTATGAATCAGTTTGAGGCCATGGCCCATACCTTCGAGACGGATACTACCCGGGTCCCTGATCCTGTGGCTTACAGATATGCTACTGCAGATTGATGGCATTACATCTGACGATATACTGTTATTTATGCACTTTATATGCATGAACCAGCATCATAAATCTTCACATAATATTCACGCTTCTATGGTTATTTCAACCAATAACCCTGTTATTAACAAGGATCTTGAATATAATCCATGGAAGCACTCGAATTGGCGCGCTGGCAGTTTGGAATTACAACTGTCTATCACTTTATTTTCGTACCGCTCACACTCGGTCTGTCCGTACTTGTAGCCATTCTGCAAACTTTTTATTACAAGACGGGTGATCTTGATTACAAGAGACTGACCAACTGCTGCTTTGTTTTTACCAACCTGATAGCGGATTTGTAAGCATAGGCGGAAGAAAGCTGAGTGACTGGAATCCCAATGTTGTGCGACAGATGGTGTCTGTTGTGGACCAGAATACCTATATTTTTAATGATACTTTGCGTAACAATTTGCTGTTGGCAAAGAACAGCAGTGACGAAATGCTTCTGGAGGCTTTGAAACAGGCAGAGTTGATGCATTGGTACGATGGGCTGCCTGGCGGTCTGAACAGTTTGATTGGCGAGCATGGGAAGCATTTGAGTGGAGGTGAGCGTCAACGTCTGGCAATAGCCAGGGCCATGCTCAAGAATGCACCAATATGGGTCTTTGATGAGCCCACGGCTCACCTTGATACCATGACAGAAAAATCAATAGTTAAAACGATACGAAAGGCCGGATCGGGTAAAACCGTCATATGGATTACACATAGACTGGTTCAGATGGACTATTTCGACCGGATTCTCGTAATGGATGAAGGAAAAATCACTGAGAGGGGACGCCATCATGAACTGATGCGCAAGAAGGGATGGTATACTCAAATAATCCGGTTACAGGCGAACATGCTGGCAGAATCTGTATGAATGCTAATGAGCTGTACAAAATACCGGGTCAGTCCATTGACATGGGGTTGCTGTCGGCGATTCTGCGGTACTCAATGTATTCATCCGGGGACAAATCGGCGAACATGTAATTCAGTGGATCGACCGATTCGCCGTTTCGTCTGACCTCATAATGCAAATGCGGCCCGCTTGTGACTCCGGAATTGCCGCTGTACGCCACGATTTGTCCTCGCTCTACGGCAGTACCAGGTCGGATGTCATCGGCAAGAGAGGAGAGATGCGCATATCGGGTTTCGTATCCATGACCATGATCTATTACCAGCATCAGGCCATAGGTTCCACGACGCCTTGCAGATTTTACCACACCGTCACCGGTTGTGTAGACAGGGGTATTGACTCTTGCTCTAAAATCTACACCTTCATGCAATCTCTTGTACCCCAGTACAGGGTGGCGTCTCATCCCGTGGCCACTCAAGATAATTCCGGAAACAGGTCGAATAGCCGGAATGTTTTTCATTAGTTCTTTATTCTCGTTGTAATGCGCTTTAATTTCTTCAAAACTGAGCAGTTGAATATTAATGCGGCGTTCTATGCTTTCAAGATTGCTGGCAGTCCATCTGAGTAAATCCGAGGAAGATTCACTGTATGCATCGAAAGCAGCATGCCGGTCTGCACCACCAATTCCCGCCTGACGCTCACCTTCTGAAATCGGATCGATTCCTAGCATGGTTCTGTACAGCTCATTGTCCACATGAGCAATAGCTTCAATTTGCTGGTCCAGATACTCAATGCTGCTTTTGGTATCATTGAGTTGTTTGTAGAGTGCCTGGTTTTCAGCCTTGAGAGCAATCTCGGCAGGAGATCCCACTGAAAACGAAAGCAAGGACAGAGACAATGTACTCAGGACCGTACCAATCAGTATCCAGAGACTGATCGTATATACGGTTCGCTCAGCTGATCCATAATAAACGGGAATGAACTGGCATTCCTTTTCGTCGTAGTAGAAGTAATTTTTCAAAACCGGTCTAGCCTTGTGAATTGCCGGAACAATTTCATGAAACAGGATAATAATGTCAATACTTTACCTCTCAAAGATATCACAATAAGTCAAGAATCCAAAAAAGTGATTTTTTTGTTTTTTTTACTCCAAATCTCCTTCAAAATACTCAACTGCTCGCTGGATAATAGCGCTGTCGGATTTTTTTTCGGCTATGCGATCCTGTATTTTTTTCTGAAAAGCAATAGCCGCATCATACCCGTAATTCAACAGAAGGTGATTCATAGCTATGACTTCAGCGATCACGGTTATGTTTTTCCCCGGGGTTATGGGGAGGTTTATGATGGGAATATCGACTCCAAGCAGAGATGTGTTATGTCTGTTGAGCCCGGTTCTGTCTACATGCTGCGACTCATCCCACAAACTAAGTTCAAGGATTACTTCCAGGCGTTTCTGATATCGGATCGATCTGATTCCGAACATGGACATGACATCGACGATTCCAAGCCCGCGTATCTCCATAAAGTGTTTGTTGATCTCCGTAGGGGATGCAATCAATACATTGCTTTTTTTTGTGAGAATGATGACATCATCCGAGACCACCCGGTGGCCACGTTCCACCAGATCAAGTGCGACTTCACTTTTTCCGATTCCCGATTTGCCGGATATCATAATGCCAACACCATAGACATCAACCATGGATCCATGGACCAAGGTCTGTGTGGCAAATTGATCTTCCAGAAAATCCCGTACGAGAAACATGAACTTCGTTGTCTCCATAGGGGTTTGAAAGACCGGTATTCGAGACTCTTCCGCCATTTTTAGAAAGGAATCCGGAAGCGTATTGTTATCGGTCAGAAAAATCACAGGTACTGGAAATCTGGTGATTTCCAGAAACGCTTTGCGGCTTCTTTCTATACCTGCGAATTCAATGTACTTGCTCTCACTATTTCCTATTACCTGAATCCTGTGATGTGAAAACAGGTCAACATACCCGGCCAGGGCCAAACCCGGGCGATGCAGATCCGTGTCTGTTACCAGCTTCTCATCGCAGAAAGAATCAGCGGCACAAGGTTTTATGTTCAATTTTAGATGGCTGCGAAGCTTATCGACCAGAAAGGAGACGGTTATATGCTCCTTTCTGGGAACAGACTTGATGTTTTTGAATGACATAGCATTGCGATGATGATCCGCCGTAAAATCCGGCAAGTATTCTCAATTGTGAGAGTAACGTTTATCTTTGTATTTAAGGAGTTGGCGCCGCATATTATCCACAGCCGAACGGACTGCCTGTTCGTACGCGGGTCCCGACTCGGTTGCTTTCAACAAATCCTGTTTAACTTTGACCGTAAGCTCAGCTTTGGCAGGCTGATCGTTGTCGGGCGAGGGTTCCAGGACTACATCACATGAGAATATCCCGTCAAAATAACGTTTCAGTTTATTTACTTCACCGGTGGTGAAGTCCTGGAGGTTCTGGCTTGCATCAAATTTTCTGGCTGTGAAGTTGATATTCATTGTCTGAAATGGATTAGGGTACATGTTTTATTTAAAGATGTCATTATATCAGTTCAATTAAAACCGGCAAGATTACTCTTCTCCACGAATATCAGCCCTGGGATGTGCTGATTTGTAGATATTACGCAAGTGCTCAACACTGGTACCAGTATAGATTTGTGTTGCTGCCAGGTCGGCATGACCCAGCAGCTCTTTGATCACCCTGATGCCGGCGCCTCGATCCAGAAGATGGGTGGCAAAACTGTGTCGAAGGATATGTGGACTTTTTTGGCTGATCTCGCTCACCCGGGACAGGTAATGTGAAACCTTGCGCTGAATAAATCTTGGATACACGCGCTTGCCGGAATCGGTAAGAAAAAGAGCCGAAAGGTCGGCCGGTCCTGTCTTTTTCCCAATCAGGTTTGTACGATCTTCGAGATAATGTTCAAGTGATTTTTTTGCGAAGTTTCCAAACGGGATGATGCGTTCTTTGGAACCTTTTCCACGAACCTTAACGCGTTTGTGTCTCATATCGATGTCAGTGACATGCAACTGTACAAGTTCGGATAACCGCATTCCAGTACTATACAGCAGTTCCATAATAGCCAGATCCCTTTTTCCTGCTGCATCGCCGGCATCGATGGTCTCCATCATAAGATTCAGTTCTTCAGGCCGCACTGTTTTAGGGAGCCGCTGCTCTTTTTTGGGGATCATGAGCAGATGTGCCGGGTTGTGATGTATCATGCCCCTTTTAAATGCAAACTTGAAAAAAGAACGTATTGATGCTGTTTTTCTTGATAGTGTGGCTTTAGCGAGTTTGGATTTCATCAGTGATCCCAGCCATAAACGGATCATTAGCCTGTCAATACGGCCGTAATCTAACCTGGCCGGGTCTGTTTCCCATTCAAGACAGCAAAACAGCAGGAACTGCCGAATGTCTCTGCGGTACGCATCAACAGTCTTGGGAGAGGCATTACGCTCAATTTCCAAATATCTGATAAAACGGTTAAGCAGGAGAAAGTCACTCATATTCTGTCGTCCTGTATTCATCTATTGACAAGATAACCAATGCCATTTGATTTAAAAGCAGAATTTGTCAAAAGATGAAAAAAAATGTGTAAGGTTTGTTCATCTTCCTGCTCTATATACATACCTGTTTATGAGTATGTTACCTCCAGGTGGTTTTTTTAATGTGAAGATCTAAAAAACAGTTGATTATGAATGATAATGATGCCATGTATAAACAAATAAAGCAGATGAGCTACCGCCAGATGGATATCGCAGTAGGGGTTTTGGTCAAAAATATCCTTGCAATAAAAAATGTAAATGACTGGGCAGAATTTATGGGATATTCCCGATCTCACTTTTGTCGCCGTTTCACGAGGAAATTTCAAGAAAATCCAAAAATGGTCCTCAGGAGAGCACGGATGCGTCAGGTTTGCCGGGTTATCCAGTCGGACTGGTCAGCAACGGCATACAAGGTGGCTCTTGATTCAGGATTTCAGGACGACAAGGCCCTGCACAAGTTTCTTCAAAGAAACTTTGATAAGGGTTTTATGTCGCTTAAAGATGAACTGAAAAGGAATGCTTTTCGAGCCAGAAAAATCATATCACATGCGGCAGATAGCGAATATGACTATATCGTCGGCAAAGGTATAAACGGTTCATACGGGGCGTCCCTTCCAGGTTCCGCCGGTTTTTAATATGCGATCATGCAATACTACGATTGCAAGCATGTGAAACCACAAGATCCCGGGCAGATGCAGCCAGGCACAACTTTTAGGCCATTTAAGGAATTTTCTGATCCACATCCGCTGAAGAAGCGGGAATACGGTTAATACAGCTGATAAGGTCATCATCTCGTATTGATACGCTGTTGCAAAAAGATCTGTAACAGCAAGCAGAAAAAAAAGAGGGGGAAGAACATAAAAAGCCAGGTGAAGCAGCCAGGCCATAAGGAATGGAATTAATTTATTTCCGAATCCAGCAAAGAAATTTTTACGGAAGCCGTTGAATATTTCAGAATGCGACTCATACATCCGGCACCAAAGACGATCCGTTCCATGGAACATTCGCATTACCTTGCCCGATCGGACCACCTGCTTTGCCAGAATGACGTCCTCAACAATCTTGTCCTTGACCATTTCGTGACCGCCAGATGAGCGGTATGCATCACGGGTGAATATCATGCATTGCCCGCAGGCTGCAGCAAACATGGGTTTTACTTTTTTTTTCAAAGTTTCTCCAGGTATCCAACGGGGAGACTGGTAGCTGTACAATGTGGGAAGATAGGTGATAATCGTTGAATAGACAGTTGAAATAATGGTTTTTTCTGATTTTGTTACCATTGTCTGATGAGGCCATACGGTTGCAAAGTCCAGCTGATATTGATGCAAACCACTGACGATTTCACCAATGGCAGTTGGAGCCATCCATGTATCTGCATCCAGGAATACAAAAATGTCGCCGGTCGCATGTTGGGCGAGCTGGTGGCATGCCCAGTTTTTTCCAAGCCATCCATCAGGTTTATCCAACCCGGTGTGTACGGTTAAATCAAGATGGGATGCAGAGGCAAACTCTTCCGCCAGGAATTTCGTATTGTCTTCAGAATGATCATCTAAAAGATGAATTTCCAATGATTGATAGGTTTGTTTACCGATGCTTTCGAGTAGTCTGATTATGTTTTTTTCCTCGTTTCGGGCGGGAATCAGTACTGATATCTTTGAATAGCCAATTTTTTCTGTTTTTTTCGATTTAGCATGAACTGAATACCCATTTTCTCTTTCGCACTCATCAACGGAACACCTGAATCCCTTGCCAATATCAACCGGGTTTACTTCATTTAAAGATGCCAGCCCTATAAAATGCTTTTTGTTGTGTCGTATGATTAGGGTCGTAATTAAAAAGAAAATGAAAGCCAGGCCTGCAAGCGGCAACATAAATACCGTCATTGCCGTCAATTGATTGTTTCGTTTCCTTTCAGAAAGAGAGACCGGTCAGAACCCAGATACTCACTGTCAAAAATCATACCTGCAACCCAGTCTTTTACATCGGGAACATCTGTCAATTCACTATCCATGCGCAGCACTGCGTATTCTATAAGTTTTTCCATTCTTTTGGCGTCCAGAATACCAAGATAATAGAGTTCAAGCATGTACCCGTAAGCATTGGAGGTGATACGAGATCGTTCATTCGGGTGAAGTACTCTTGGTGATGGGATATCCATTGAGTTGGGCTTTTTTTCATGCAGCTCGCCGATTTCATGTTTTTGCATCAGCCACGAGTATGCTGCACTAATTTCAGAATGGTTGTACCCCCTCAGTTTATCCAGCTTGATATCTTTAAGCCGGGTTCCGATATGAACCCGCTTCACCAGATATATTATTAAATCCACTACGTTGTTTTGCATTCAAGAATCCCTATAAAGCTTAATATACCTGTCCTCCAGAGAAGTCATTTCTCTTTTCTGGTTTACTGTACGATCATCGTAACCGATAAGATGTAACAATCCATGAATTACCACACGAAGCACTTCCGTTTCGTATGCGGTTCCATATTCATCTGATTGACGTTTGATTTGTGGTCCGCAGCAAAACAGAGTTCCTTCGACTGATATACTACTATCTCCATGATAAGTAAAAGTAATGATATCTGTAAGATAATCATGCCCCAGGTACTGACGATTCAAATCGAGAATTTTTTTTTCATCAACGAAAACCAGTTCCACATAGGAATAATTCCTGTTTTCATGCTTTTGCAGTATAACTATTGTTCGCTTGAGTTGTTCGGCAGAAAACGGTATTTCAATTCCGCTGTGGTTGTAAAACTGAAATGATTCGGAATGCATTGATAAAAAACGGTGGACGGATAAATGACCCGGGTCACTCATCATCAAAGTTGAAATCTTCAAAGTCGACGGACTCGGTCAAAGACAAAGCTACGCTGCACATCATTACCTCGGGAGGAAGTTTGGTGAAGTCGCCGCTGAGCAGTGATTCGTTGACATTTGCATACAAACTGCATCCAGCCTCTTTTTCAACAATCAGACCGGATATTTTAGAACCATCTTTCCCGAAAAAAGTAATTTGATGGAGCAGCTCACTTGCCACAAACGCGGTACAATTGTGGAGCTGCAAAAAGGTATCTTGAGTGTAAACCGATATGAGATTAGTTTTGTCGTCATCAATCTGCATCCCCATATGGATTTCAAGAGCCAACTTTCTTCCGGCCTCACGGTCAGTAATTTCAAAGCGGTAGACACTACCGCTTTTTTTAGGTTCGATACCTAGTATACCAGCGATATTGGAAATATTTTCCTCTGTAAATTTATGAATCATTTCAGCATTAATTTGTGCAGTACGGTGACATAACTTTAATGCATGCAATTGAAATATAATGCAAGAGTTGGAATATTGGTACTGATGATTATTCTCCGAAAATTCTTCTGACTCTTTGTCTGTTTTCATTCCGATCCCTGGGGAAGGGCAGTCTTTGATCAGAAACTTCTGAAATGTAATCCGCTATGGCAAGGGCTTCGGACTCCATATCGTTCATGAAGAATATGCGCTGAATAATTATATATCTGCTGCTTTCGAATGACAACTCGCGCACCAGTTGTTGTCTCTCGCGGCTAAGGGTCGAAATGCGGTTTTGCAGTTCTCTTCTTCTGTTGGAGTCCAATCGTCTGCCGCCCTCTTCAATTCTGCGTTCGAGACGATCGATCTCCTGCTCCAGTTTGCTCAAATCCTCAAGATATGTTTGAAAAGACAGATCCAGATCTCGTCTTGCCAGTGTAACAAGGTCAATAGCGCGATCAGATACACCGGCCTGGGCATAGCGGTAAGCGTAGTTGAGGATCGAGGTAGGATCTCCTTCAATGGAAGTGAAAGGAATATTTTCCTCACCCCATGCAAGCCAGTAAGCGGCACTGTCTGGTTGATCACTTTGTAAAAAAGTTGCAGCCTGACGATTGATGACGGTGCGGTAGTTATCCATCATACGCCGGATGTTTTCGTCAAAATAGGCGTTTTCATTATTTATTTCTCTGAGGCGGAATGACTTGAGTCTCTTTCCATGAATCTCTGTGTCAGTCTCACTTCCGGTTTTAAAAGGCATAACGCGAAATGCTTTGCCTTCAAGTCGGAAGTAATCCTGAAGATTCATCTGGGAATCTCGGGCAACGGTAGTGGAAAAATAAACAGGCCGCACCCAGCGGTTGGTTCTCAGAATTTCGAGCACCATATCGTCCTGGATACGGGTATAGAACATCTCGTTGCCATCACGGTCTCTGCCGAGAAAAACACCCTCCAGGTGCCAGGTGACTTCATCATCCAGCTGATCCATAGGAACTCCAAAGCCCATTTCATGAGGGATTTCTCTGGGAGCCCAATCAAAGTCCACTTCTCCGGCGTAAACCGCTCTGAGAAACTCACGGTCAACAGGTATTGTGATATCACCAGGGCGGTGAAAGTCGGAAGCACGGCGGAAATTGAATTTGTCGTTAAGCCGATCCACTTCTGAATCTGTGATATCGATCGGAACCGGAGGCGCCTCATGACTCCAAAGGTTTTTCATCTGTTTGATATACCACTCGGTATTCAAGAGGCTGAGATTGACAACGCGAACGTCTGTACGGATTCCTTCGACTTCTTGAAGATACCAAAGAGGGAAGGTGTCATTGTCGCCATTGGTGAACAGTATGGAGTAGGGTGCCGTGCTGTTCAACAGATTGTATGCATAGTCAGGGGCTACATAACGAAGGCTGCGGTCGTTGTTGCTGTAGGTCTGACTTCCGACCAAAACGGGCACGGCCAGTGTCGTTACGGCGAGAATTCCATATGCAGCGTACCGGTTCGATTTTAAGTAGTGTTTAACAAGTTCCATGAGACCAGTGGCACCGAGTCCTATCCAAATCGAAAAGGCAAAAAAGGACCCGGTGTACGAGTAATCGCGTTCCCGGGGTTGAAATGGTGTCTGATTCAAATAGGCAACAATAGCAAGCCCGGTTGCCACAAACAGCACAAGCACTGCCAAGGCACGCTTCCAGTCCTTTCGAAAATGAAAAAACATTCCAATTATTCCGAGGGCAAACGGGAAAAAGAAAAATCTGTTGTGTGCCCGATTATGAGTGAGGTTGCTGTCACCGAAGCCGGAAATCCACCTGGCATCCTGTATGTCGCTATCACGTCCAATAAAGTTCCATGCAAAGTAGCGCAAATACATATGGTTGACCTGGTAACTCAGAAAAAAGTGCAGGTCGCTATTGAACTGAGCATATTTTTGCTGGTGACGCTGATCCGGAGAATGTCTTCTGGGTAACAGTTTGGGGTTTTCACGATCTATACTACCGATGGCATTATTATAACTGGCCCCTCGAAACAACGGTTGCTGCCCATATTGCTCGCGTTTGAGATAGCTGATAAAGGAGTCTACGTTGTCCGGAGAGTTCTGGTCAATAGCAGGGTTGACCTGGGATCGGATGTAAATCATAGAGTAGCTGGAATACCCTATGAGAATTAGCATATAACCAAGCAGCACAATATTGGCCGTACGGTAATTTTTTTTATGCGTATAGTAAATGCCATATGCAATAAGACCGCTAAATATAATTAGAAAGGCCAGGGGACCAAGCATGCCACCCGTAAGTGCAGAAAAGTTGCCTGCAAAGGCGGGAAGCTGTATAATCGTAATCGGGTAAATCAAAAAAAAGATTCCGACAGAAATGGCAGAAGCGATTGCAAACGAACGAAGTGTGAATTCAAATTTCCTGAAGTAGATGATGAGTCCGACAAAAAACACGGCAAGCAGACTCAGCAAATGAACTCCGAATGCCAGGCCGAACAGAAACGTAATAAGCAGCAGCCAGCGTTCATTGCGTAAATTATGATGATGTTCCGACCATCTTAAAACAAGCCAGACCACCAGTGCCGTAAAGGTAAGTGAGAGGGCATAGGTTTCTGCTTCTATGGAAGTAAACCAGTGGCTGTCTGTAACTGAAAAGGTGAGGGCACCAATGAGACCGCCGCCATACAAACCTATCCGGTCAATCAACGGGTACTGATCGACGTCATTTCCACGAAATTCACGTATGAATCGGACAATGATAAGATACAGAAGCATGATGGTTGTAGCTGAGGCCAGTGCACTCATCAAGTTGATCATATATGCGGCAGATGTTGGACCGGCAAACATGGAGAATACCCGACCCAGAAGCAGATAGAACGGAGTTCCGGGTGGATGGGGAATCTGGAGTCCATATGCACACGCAATACGCTCACTGCAATCCCAGAAACTTGCTGTTGGAGGCAGTGTCAGCAAGTAAAGGACCAATGCGATTAGAAAAGAAAATGCAGCAAAAGCCTTGTTTAACGATTTGTGGTCAGTCGGCATTTAACGGTTTTTTTGTAAAGAAGAGGAAATTTGCCAAAATTGAAGAATCTGTTATAAGTCAACAATAATAGGAAGAGCCGGCCCATTAATCAAAGGACATTTTTTCTCATATTATGCAATTATCTAAGATTCAATCGATGGTTCACCATGTTCTTCACATGAGTAACAGAATCAGAAATAGTAACTCCGTGAACATACCAATCACTCACTCACGAATTTGTTGTTTCAAATCAGACTTCTCAATATTGAAAAACGTGAGCTTGGTGGTTGTTATTTTAGCTATAATGGCTGTTTCTTCCTGCGGCGCATTACGGAATGCCGAACCGGTTGAACCCGTTACCATTCTGGAGGATTGGATCATACCACATGGGCCGGAACAGGTGCTCCGTGAACTGACCTGGGACCTGCACCACCAAAAGTTGCATGTCAGATTTGATTTTGAGAAAGAGCAGGTCATTGGAACCACAGAAATGTTGTTTTCAAGCGAGAGAAGTCAGTCCGAACTGGTATTCGACGCCAAGACCATGATGTTCGACTCAATTTATGATGTGCGGAGAGATCGTATTTTCGAGTATGTTCAGGACTCTGCAATTGTGACTGTGCATTTGGATCGCGAATACACAGCAGGGGATACCCTCGTTTTAGGCATTTCGTTTGTATCCGAGCCGCCCCAAAGAGGACTTTATTTTATAAACCCAAGGGGAGAGGATCCGGTTAAACCGACGCAAATCTGGACCCTCGGTCAACCGGAAGACAACAGCTTCTGGTTTCCCACCATCGACCATCCCGCCGAGCGTACCACTCAGGAGACCTGGATCTCTGTGCCGGACCATTTTCAGACTTTATCTAACGGCCTTCTCATAGACAGCCGTATCCTGCCTGGTGACACACTGCGGACAGATTACTGGAGACTGCATCAGCCACATACACCTTATTTATTTGTTTTGGCTGTTGGCGAATACGAAATTACAGAGGATAAAAAGGGCGATATTCTTTATCGTTATTATATTGAGCCTGAATTTGCAGATTATGTAAGTGATATTTACAAAAATACTGATACTATGGTTCGTTTTATCGAGGAGGTGACGGGGGTATCTTATCCATGGGATCCGGTCTACGCACAGGCTCCAGTGCACGGTTTCATTGCCAGAGGAATGGAAAACACTACGGCAACACTGCTTTACGATGCCGTCCAATTTGACAAAAGGGCGGCCCAGGATCTATCAAACCAGGATTTGATCATGCACGAGGTGGTACATCAGTGGTTTGGCAATTTAGTGACCTGCAAGGATTGGGCAAATCTGCCGCTAAACGAAGGTTTTGCAAACTATTTTGAATCAGCTTTTCGTCAATATGTTAACGGTCAGGATGAATATCTGTGGAAAAACCACAATGACCGGCTTCGGTATTTTGAGGAGGCCGGTCAGTACCGGCGCCCATTGATTTTTTCCCAGTATCAGATTCCGGAGGATATGTATGACCGTCATACCTATCAGAAAGGGGGACAGGTCCTGCGCATGCTTCACGATTATCTTGGTGATACCCTGTGGTGGGAAGGAGTGAATTTGTGGCTTGAACGGCATGCCTTCGACGCCGTAGATGTTTTTGATCTTCAAAGTGTATTTCAGGATGTGAGCAATCGCGACCTTTCCTTTTTTATAGATCAATGGTTTCTGGAACCAGGTCACCCGTACCTTGAAATATCTCATCAGATATCAGGAAACAGGGCGGTATTGAATATCAGCCAGATACACGATGCAGACCGTCAACCCATTTTTACACTTTACCCTGAAGTACTGATAGTATATGAGAATGGGGCGAAACGGGAACGAATACGAATCGACAAGATTCGGAATGAATATCTTTTTAAAGCTGACGAGAATATTATTGACATTGTTGTAGACCCGGAAAGAGTACAACTTGCACAATACTTCCGTGATATATCCGCGTCTACACTCTTCAATCGTCTGCAAAGTGAGCACATGCTGGTGCGTGCAGAGGCACTGTCCATGGCAGGTGATTTTATTGAATATCGCAATATCCGAAAGCGTATCAGCGAAATGGCAAGAAATGATCCATTTTGGGGAATTCGACTCTCTGCCTACGATCTTGTAAGTGATTTTGCCGTCAAATTTGATCCGGATGTAGCCGTGAACTTGGCATTTCATGCTACCTATGAAAATGAACAACATTACCAGGTGAGACAGCGAGCATTGGATATTTTAAGAAATATGGAATTGCCAGTATCAGCTTACATGGAAGATGTGAAGCATCATGTGACAGTGATGATGGCGGATACCAGTTATTTTACTGCTGCATATGCAATTGAAACGGCAGCTGAACTGTTTCCATACGATGTTGCAGAAATGGTTGAACCCTATGCAGGTATGGATTCCTACCAGGATGTAATAAAAAATGCAGCAGCTACGGCTTTGTCCGGATCATTAACCGTAACTCAGGATACAGTCTCATCAGACGATAAGCTTCTGCACCTGCTTCTTGGTTACGCTTCGGAACCTGGTGACAAAGTATACAGCTATATTGCTTTATCAGGTTTGATTGAAAATGTGGAGATAATAAAAAAGGCAGAACAACCAGGAATCGCAAAATTATATGTCAATCGATTAAATGATCCTTATCAAAGATTTCGACTGCTTGCACTTGAAGGTCTTTCCAGATATGGAACAGCAGAACATGTCGACTTGCTGAATGAACGACTTGAGAAGGATAATTTACAAAACGAGGAACGCAGAGCGCTGAAGGATGTCATAAGAGTGATCGAATACAATGCTCGCTTTGCAGATTAGAAATTAAATGGAGCAAAGATAATGAATCTTAGGTACAAGCAGTTATAATATGTCGCATAATTAATATTATGTAAAGTCATAGCGTCGTATAGTTATCATTCTATTTTTCACTATGAGTCTCGATCATTATGAAACATTCAGACATGTTCCACCCTGCTTGATATCAAATGAACCAGGTTTCTCTGCTCTTTTGATGATCAAGCATATCATCTTCAATATTGTTTACGTAATTATATCCCACTGTGATTATAAGGATACCGCAAGCTGTCAACAGTTCCCATGCATAAACCGGCATTGTAAATAGTGATCTTGGAAGCCAAAAAAGAACGAATGTCACAAGAAAAAAAAGCACACCGACCAGTACGTATCCGTATGCACTGTTTTGATTTGCTTTGTAACCAAATATCATTAGACTGATAAACAGTGCACTTCCCTGGTAAAGAGCGACAGCCCAGAGTTTCACTACAACCGTATCCAGGATCAAGGGGTATATTAAAATTAATGTCAGTGGCAGGAACGTTAAGCCCCTTGGAAATCTGGAAAAAACAGGTTTAAAATCACGAATCAAAGCTGCTGCCGCACTCAGAAGAAATGAAACAGAAAAAACCGATGCCCATTCATCAATAAAATTTGGATCCAGAATCGGGAAAAAAGTTGCCAGCAGATCAGAAATCCCGATAATCGCCAGAAAGACCGCAGTTGTTCCCAGACAAAAATGTATTATTTTCCGACTGTCGGAATACATCCTGTAAAAGTTCACAGTCGCATAAAATGAAACAATAAATAGTACAATACCTGAAAATCCCGCCATTATTTTAATCTAAATAATTATAACTATTTGTTGTAAGCTGAATGATCTGAATCAAGAGCAAGAGTTCTTTCGGCAATTAGCTTAAGCTGTTTTCTATCGAATAACACCATGTCTGTGAGTATCTCTTCAATCGTGGTTATCCCCTCTTCCATATAAACTTTCCTTTTTAAATCATCTGGTTGTAAAGCCATCATCATCTCCAGGAGCTCTTTACGTGCGTTCTTAATCATATCAAGTAGATCTATAACATCTTCAGGATTCTTGTCTTGATTTTGTAGCTCAAAATTCCTTGTAATCGAAAGATGCAAATCCCCTTTATGTTCCAAAGCGGATTTTATAACGGGCTTGTAAAACGATTCACACGCCACTCCAATTTTTCTGATCATATCGCATATTGACTCCTGTTCCAGTGGTTTGTCCAGACAAGGAACAATGGAAATCATGCCTTTAAGCAACTCAAGCTCGTCCTGCAGCCAGGCAGCATCTTCAACAAGCTTCTTGTAATTGATATGTTTCAGCATATACGCTATCGACTTAGAGCTTTAATAACTAAAAGCATTATGAACTTTTTCGACATTGGCCGAGTAAAATCACGTCCTGTCCAGTTCTGGCTGTTTTCCCTCCCTGCGCTGCTCTTCAATCATCTCAACCAACGACAGACTGGTTTCCCAGCGTTTGTCACGATTTCGAACCGAATGAATATTGTTCTCTTCATCAAAATTCCAGAATTGACCAAATTGACGATTTTTATATTCCCTAAGATATTCAAGACGATCTTTCAGTTCTTCTTTTGAAACGAGCAGTTTGGATTTGTCATAGACGGCTTCTTCCCGTGTTGCGAATACCAGGTCGTAATCCTTGCTCATGACAATGGCTTCTTCCGGGCAAACTTCCTCACAATATCCACAATAAATGCAACGCAGCATGTTTATCTCAAAAAAAGTTGGATAGCGCTCCTTCGGGTCATCACTTAGTTCCGAAGCCTGCATACTGATGGCAAGTGGCGGACAGGCCCGTGCACAGAGTCCGCAAGCCACGCAACGCTCCTGGCCTTCATCTTCCACAAGAACCGGCCTTCCCCGGAATATGGCCGGAGGTTCGAACCGCTCTTCGGGGTATTGCATGGTGAACTTGGGTTGGAACATCTGTTTGAGCGTGTACCACATGCCTCGAAAAATTTCCGGCAAATAGATTTTTTCCAGAAAGTTCAATGATCGTTCCCGGTTAGCGTCACCGGATAGTGCATTTCTACGGGGGATTTCGAGATTTTCAGACATATTCAGTTACTGGTCGCAATTAAGAGCAATGAAATATATGTAGCTATTTTCAGCTGCCAATCCAGGGCATATTTGAAAATAACGCATGTCGCAGTTCAATCAAAAAAAATGAGGCAGAAATGCCTGTTATTTTTCCTTGAAGACCATTGTTACGGGTACTCCTTTAAAGCCAAAGGATTCCCTAAGCTGATTCTCTATATATCGTCTGTAGTTCGCCGGAAGTTCTCTTGGCATATTCATGAAAAGTGAAAAAACCGGTGGCTTTTGCTTGACCTGGGTTATGTATTTGATGGTAAGCTGATGCCCACGGGCATAAGGCAGCGGCTTGCGTGATGTGATGTCTTTAAGGAAGCGATTGAGTTGCGAGGTGGGAATTTTACGATTTCTATCGTCCAGCACCTCCTGGGCCTCGTCGATCACGCGATGAATTCTCTGTCCGGTAACCGCTGAAATAGTGATGATCGGAACGTACCTCAAGTTGGGTATTTTATTGTAAATGGTATCAACGTATTCTTTTGCTGTATTGGTCTGTTTTTCAATCAGATCCCACTTGTTCAATGCGATGATCATGCCCTTATTGAATTGCTCGGCCAGTCGCAGCAACCTTGCATCCTGTACCTGAAAACCCAGTTCTGCATCTACCAGCAGAATAGCCACATCACATTCCCGTATGCTTTTCTCTGTCCGCACAAGGCTGTAGAATTCAATATTGTCATGCACCCGGGATCGTTTTCTCAATCCGGCTGTATCAACAAGAGTATAGGTACGGTCTTTGTACTCGAGCAGACTGTTTACCGAATCACGGGTAGTTCCTGCTATATCCGTTACAATGCAGCGTTCATCGTTCAGTAGTGCATTAATAAAGCTGCTTTTCCCGACATTCGGTCGACCGATTACAGCCAGTTTGGGCCATTTTTGTCCCTCCTGCTGTTCTATAGATTCAGGAAAAAGCGCAACCAGGCGATCCAGCAGCTCCCCGGTACCGGTGCCCGACAATGCCGAAACGGCAAAAAGTTCCGGGAACCCCATTTTGTAGAATTCCGGTGCCTGCAGACTTTTATCCATGTTATCTGATTTGTTAACTGCTAACAGTACGGGCTTTTTCTGTCTTCTCAGCAGATGGGCGACAGCGTCATCTTCCCGGGTAATTCCTTGCAGGACATCCACCACAAATACGATGACATCGGCTTCCCGAATGGCGAGTTCAACCTGGTTTCTGATGCCCTGCACTATGACATCAGTTTTTCCCGAAAGGTATCCACCGGTATCAATGATTGTAAAATCACGCCCGTTCCAATAGCTCTCGCCATAATGCCGGTCCCGGGTGACTCCGGATTGATCATGGACTATAGCCTGGCGCTCTCCGAGAAGACGGTTGAACAGTGTAGATTTACCGACGTTTGGCCGGCCGACGATGGCAACAACTGGCAGCATAGACTTCAATAAGTGTGTTGAGAAGGAAATCAAAGATAAAGTTTTTATATTTGAAAGCACGTATCATGTACCCGGGAAAATAATTCTGTTATGCTGCAAACAATTCACGATCAATTTGGAACCGTAGGTTCCATTTTTGTCGCTCTGCTCGCTTTTACTTTGGTAATCTTGTGGATAGCGGCCATTTCTGGAATCCATGAATACCCTTATTCCGACAAGCGCAAGCTTTTTATAACAGCTTTATTTATCCTGTTTCCTCCTTACGCTTTTTTTTGGCTTGCAAAAGACATGTATCGTCAGTATAAAATTCTCAAACTTGACAAGGATTGACGTCCGGCCAACACATTTTCAGTCACCTGCTGTCACTTGATGCCAATAATGCAATAAAAGACAGAAAATATTATTCATTGAGTTGCTTTTTGTCGAATTCGTCCATGATCATCCATGGTTCAAGAATATCTTCAGGCAAGTTATTCAGAAACCGTGATGGATTGGAGAAAAACTCGCCAAACGTGCTCTCCCCGGTGACTGGATAGGTAATAAATAATTTTTCACGTGCCCGGCTGCAGGCCACATAAAGCAATCGCAATTCCTCATCAAGAGCCGTTGGATCATCGATGGAATATCCTGACGGAATGACCCCGTCAAGACACTGGATGACAAACACCGTATCCCACTCCAAACCTTTTGAAGAGTGAATTGTGCTCAGAGTAAGCGGATCTTCGTCCCTGGAAGCAGCTTCGGTCTCCACGGCTGTTGCATCAAGAGGTTCAAGGGTAAGTTCCTGCAGCATCTGCTCCAATGAAGAAAACCCATTTGCCAGGCCCGAAAAGGCATCAAGGTCTTTCATTCTCTTGGTATGGTCATCGAATCGCTTTTCAAATTTCTCGTTTGCTTTGTTTATCAAATTATTCGACAGATCCAGGATCGGCTGGGTTGAACGGTAATTCTCTTCCAATTTTATGATTTTACAATTCGCGTTTTGCTTTGGAAAAGCAAGAATATTGCGAAAATTGGCTCCCCTGAAGGCATAAATACTCTGTGCATCATCTCCAACAACCATCAGATTATGGTGGACCGAACTGAAAAGCGATGCAAGTTCGGCCTGCAAGTTATTCGTATCCTGATACTCATCGACCATGACAAACCGGTTGTTGGAAGCTACTCTTTCCCTAATCTCTCCTTCCTGAAGTAACAAACGACGAGTTTCAACGAGCAAATCGTCAAAGTCCATTACATCATTCTCCCTTTTATAATCAGAGTATCTTTTCTGCAACTCATCTATAACTTCATGATGCTGCAAAAACCGGGGAAAATCAGATGCAATAACTTCGAAAAGGCTCATTTGTTTGTTGACGGCAGCAGAAAACATGGCAGCCAAGGTCTGTTTCTGCGGAAATCTTTGTCCGCGCAAGTTTTGAGCCAGGGTGGATCGAATGTGGTGGATGGAGTCATGAGCATCCGCCTGATCAAGCAGGGTGAATTTGGAAGAAAATCCCAGTCTGTCTGCGTATTGGTGGAGCAGCTGGTTGCAGTAATGATGAAAGGTCCCTCCCCTTACCTGGGTACAACGGTCATCCAGCACTCCTGCTGCCCTGTCAAGCATACCCCTGGCTGCGCGACGGGTGAATGTAAGAAGCAAAATGGATGATGGAGCAGTGCCATCCTCCACAAGGCGCGCTAACCGGTAGATCAGGGTTCGGGTTTTTCCTGTACCGGCTCCGGCAATTACGAGTGCGGGTCCATAGTCGTGCATAACAGCTTCGTACTGCTGTTCGTTAAGCAAATCCCGATAAGGAATCCGATAGGTTGACGAATCCCTCCTGCTGGTTTCACGCTGTAAAACATATTTCTTCATGGCTTACAATATATGTTAAATATATGTAATATGTCTTCGGCCTGAAACCTGTTTAATTTTGAAGACGACTATCTGTGATTTCTCCTGCGATTTTCGGTATGAACATTCATATTGCAATGCAAAGATTCTTATTTTACACACCAATAAAGAATTTCATTAACCTCATGATCATAGACAGGCGTTTCATACTTTTGCTGCTTCCGTTGTTTTTGGGCTTTTTGCTTCAATGTGAAAAAGCTGATGCCGAACGAGAAGCCAACCGGTTGTTTGTGCAAGCCTATCAACACATTGATGCAGCAGGCAAGCTGGAGAATCATGATCCTGCTGAAGCACATCGACACTATTTACTGGCACTTGAGAACATTGAAAAGATAATCAGCAATTATTCCGACTCACAGGTTGCTGTTGACGTTGCACAGCATCGAACCCGGATTGGGGATATCACCATTGGTGATTTGAGAGTAAAAGTACCCGCTTATGCAGCCAAAGCCGAAGCGCTGGAAAGTTTTCATAATCTGAGTCTGTATGCTATTGAAATGGATGATCAGGTATTGAATAAGGGCTTATTTAAGCTGGATTATGCCGGTTTGCTCGTTCGCAATTCCCAGGATTTGCTTCATGACCAACTGGTTCGCATGGTGAAAAGTCAAGCTGACCGGCATTGGGACCGGGAAGTTACAGATCGGCTTTACCTTGAACTTTCCGTCCATTTCGCTGATATCGCTCACTGGCCTCAAAGCCTTGAAAATTCCGATCGGATTCAAAACCCCGAACTTCTGTACGAATCACTGAAGCGGATTGTGCGGTCCGGGTACATCACAAATGAATTAAATTCCCATGCTTTGGAGCAATTTTACAGCTACATCTCTTATCTGTACCCGGTGGATCAGGTCAGACTAATAAAGATGATTAGCGAAGAATTGTTAAAAAGCGGTCGCGGAGCGCAGGCCCTGGTTCTGGTTCGTGAAAGGCTGCCATCCCCTGATGATGATCGAGTACTTGAACATATTGAAGCACTCACAGAACTTTCAAATACATTAGCTGAACATGGCGAATTTGCATTAAGCAGACAAATTATCAGACAGATTGGAAATATTGATTCTAATTATACGGATTTTGCTTTGCGATATCTGGCGGTTCAACTTGCAATACATGATAAAATGGGTGAGGCGCTGAACATCGCGGAGGGATTTGATCGTGATTACTTTAAACATACCACTCTCGCAGCGATGGCTGTCCGGCAGGCAGAAAGGGATTCTATTGATCATGCGTTGAATCTGCTTGACCAGATCCCTGAAAATGTGTCAGAAAAAACAGAATCCATACTTGAAATAGCGTGGGTTATAACTGATGATGAAGCAATGTCGGATTCCCTGATCCAACTTGGGTCTGCGGGCATTGACGTTATGGCCTCGTCATTGCAGCGATCAAACGCATACTTGCGGATTGCCGACGTCCATATTCGACACAACAATAGATCCCTGGCGGCACAGGCAATGGAAAATGCAGAGTCAGATGTCCGTGATGTAGCCGATACGAAAGCTTTAAACCAGCTGATAGCTGAGATTATTGAACGCTGGATTTCTTTGGGGAGGCCGGATCGTGCTCTTGACATTGCAGCATGGTTTCAGATGTCGGACCCTTCCTTCAACTCACTCGTTCCTGAACTTTTTACTTTCGCCATTGCCAGGGGTTACCATGACTTTGCAAAATCACTTGCTGGAATGACTGATCGCAGACCGTACTATCAGTTTATCCTTGTCCAGACCTACCTTGACAATGAGATGATATCGCAACCTTCCGAATTGGCCTATAATATCAGGAATTACTATTGGAGAACCCGTGCACTGGCCAGACTTTCAACTGATTTAAAAATTAAAGTAAACCAGGCAGCTGCTGAAAAAGCGGCTACCGACGCACTGCTCACCATGCAAAGGATACGTGATCCTGAAGAGAGACAACAAGCATTGATTCATGTTTCCGTACTCTTGTCAGCCGGAAACATCACAATGAATGAAGAGCGCAAGGCGTTGGCCTTGGACATACTTAATAGTTTTGAGACATAGACTTTCTGCAATTATTTCACATTTGGCACGAACCCAATGACATCAACCTATCTTTTATTTCACAAAATTTCAATCCTTTGCCTGGTGACGGTTTTTTTAACTTCTGTATCATGCACCCGTACCGTAATATATCTGGATCAGGAACCCGGCACAGGTGAATATCTTTCGGGACATCCTCTCGGAAACACAGCCCCGCATCTCGAGGAGATGCTCAGATCAGTAAAAAGGATTACCAGTACCACTTATTATGAGACGTATCTGTTTGATGAACACACACGCATAATGCCATCCGATATTGATACCGTGGTATCAATCGAGTCGCTGGCCTCTGTTGTTGTGGAAAATCATACCAGTTCCTCTGGAACAGCGATTGTTATACACAACAGGAACAACAGGGTCGGAATGATAACGGCACGGCATGTAATCACATCTCCAGATACGCTTTATGAGTACCGGCAGGAAGGGCAGCCATATCTTCAAAGTGTTACCATAAAAAAAAGTCAAATAAACTGGCTTTTTGATGCACCATTCATCGGAAATTTTGAAGTTTTGGCTGATGATGCGGTAGCAGACCTGGCTGTCATCGGCACCAGGGTTGATCCTGACGAACTTGACCAGTCTGTTCGCAAACAATTTCCTGTATTTCCGTACCCTTTTGGGCGGCCTGACAAACTCCAAACCGGAACATTCACATACAATTTGGGATATCCCAGGGGGTATCCTATGGTAACTACGGGAATCGTTAGCAAAACCTATCGCGATCGTGATCACTCTTTTGTCACAGACGCCTTGTTCAATCCCGGTTTCAGCGGTGGTGCCGTTGTGGCTGTTAACGGCGGCATACCCGCTTTTGAGTGGGTTGGACTCGCCCGGTCCACGTCAGCATCACGGGAATGGTTTGTAGTGCCGGATGAAGGCGATGTTTCCGAATACATAGCCCAGCGACCATATCATGGTGATCTTTTTCTGGATCAAAAAGCACTTATTCATTATGGAATCACCCATGTCATTTCCAGTTCCCGTATTAAAAACGTACTGTCTGAGAATGCTGACCATTTGATGACGCATGGATACAACATAGTTCCGCTCATTCGGGATCGCGATCGTACAATGGATCCACCTGTTGCAAAATAAATTTTTTGCCATTCATCGAAACATGGCCTGCAGCTCCTCAACCGTAAGTGATCTCACTGTTCGTTTGCCCAGGGGATCGTGAAAAGGTTTTTTGCATGCAAACAATTGGTCTACAAGAGTTTCCATCTCGTGTTCTGAGAGTCTTTTGCCCCTTGGTATTGCTGCTTTGGATGCTATGGCCAATGCCACCCGTTCCTTTTCATCCAGAGAAATTGATTTGGACATGATCTTGTACTGTTCCATTATGGACTCCAGAACATGCTGCTCATTCTCCAATCTGATATCGGATGGTACGCCAAGAATCATCGCAGAGTTACCGCTCAACAGTTGCACATTAAATCCCATTCGGGTGATAATGGGATTGATTTCTTTAAGCAGGGTAAAGTCTGTGGCTGAAAAATTGATTGTTTTTGGAAAGAGCAGCTGCTGGGTGCTTGGCAGACCGCTTTCTGCCTCAGTTAGCACCTTTTCATAGATTATTCGCTTATGGGCGGCATACTGATCCATGATGAACATACCATTCCGGGTTTGGGATATGATAAACTGGTTGTGAATCTGACTGAATCGGTTTTCTCTTGGATGGTACTCTTTCTTTTGAGAAACAGACGTTTGTACACCGGGCGATTGCCCATGCATATCGCGAATTCCGGAAACATCGAAATCTATTTTATCCCTGTTTGCTTTTTCATGCGGTTTATTACCAAAGGAGCTTCCCATGTTGGTATGCGGGTGATGATCGGTCTGGTAAAGTCGGGAAGCCGTGTCGTGCGGCATTCCGCGAAACCCGCCTTTAAATCTTTCCTGGAAGTTATGTCTTGCCGGTGGCGCATCGTCCTCGCCGGGATTCCATACAGGCACTCTCATGTGATCGTTTAACGCTTTTTTTACTACAGAACGTGTAAAAGTCGAAATCGTGCGCTCATCCTCAAATTTGATCTCCTGCTTTGCAGGATGAACATTGACGTCAACGGCCTCCGGATCCACTTCGTAAAACAAAGCATAGAATGGGTATTCATTGGGCTGGACCCAGTCACGATAAATTTCCTGAATTATATAATTCAGGTGACGATGAAAAAAGGGACGTTTATTTATAAATAGAAACTGCTCTCCCCTTGTTTTTTTTGCCAATTGTGGATCCGACAGCAATCCCTGAATGCGCACCATGCTGGTTGACTCGGCTACAGGAATCAAACTGGCTTTGTATGATTTACCAAACAGGTCAGCAATTCGGGATTCGAGGCTGCCGGCTTTGAGTCGATAAATGATTTCGCCATCTGCGTCGAGGTCGAATGCAATTTCAGGCCATGCGATTGCTGCCTGGTGCAAGGCCAGCAGGATATGGCGAAACTCTGTCGCATCGGTTTTCAGAAAAGCACGACGTGCAGGGACATTATAAAACAGATTGCGTACACTTACGGTAGTACCGTTGTCCGATGCCGCAGGCCTCAGGTCTATTTCCTTCCCTCCCCGAATTTCATATTCTGTACCCGACTCGTCTTCAACTCGCTTGGATGCAACTCCAACCTGTGCTACGGATGCGATGGATGCCATCGCTTCTCCTCGAAAACCCAGCGTACGAATATTTTGAAGATCGTCCACCGTTGAAAGTTTGGAAGTGGCATGACGAAGAAAACATAGTGCAATGTCTTTGTCTGACATACCGCATCCATTATCTCGTACCTGAATCAATGTTCTGCCGGCACCCTGAATAACAAGTGAGATATGATCTGCACCGGCGTCAATGGCATTGTCAAGCAATTCCTTTACGACTGATGCCGGTCTCTGCACTACCTCTCCTGCAGCAATTTTGTTTGAGACTTCCGGTGGAAGAATTTTGATTAAGGAAGAGTGATCACCTGATGTTGCCAAAATATGAAGTTGCCTGCGGGGTGAGTAAGTATTTTTTGATGTTTAATAAAGCCTGTTGCTCAGAGTTTCACTCTTGATCGACTTTGTACTGTGTTTCAGGTTATGATCCACAGGACAAGGAACAGCAACAAGGCATACAATAAGATCGAGCCGCCCGTTCCGCGTCGTGTTATCCTGCGGAATTTAATGCGATCAGGACGCAACGGATTCGGCTTGTAATACCTGTACTGGTAATTGAATCGCTTGTGCTGGGGCCTTCTGCCCATGAGTGGTGATAGCATGACCGTAGAATTATGCTGTATTTTCAGTGTAATTGCTACTGCAGGGTGAAAACGATTTTGTATGACTGATTATTCCCTATATGTTATGTGAATTCCGATACCAGACCGCATACCATTCCGACGCTTTTCAATATACTAATAATCAAATGCAACCGGTATTTGCTTGAGTGTAATTTCGTCGGCAACGTAAAAGAATACCGGTCACTTATCAGTAAGTTTTTTATCTTTGAGTGCTGAAGAACCCACCTAAACAGGTTCGAGTAGTCCTTAACCTTATTCAATTTACAAAACATATGACGAAGTTTAAGAAAATTGTAATTCCTTCTGACGGAAAACAAATAACATTGAATGATGATGGTACACTGAATGTGCCGGAAAATCCGATTATCCCTTACATAGAAGGTGATGGCATAGGCCTGGATATAACCCCGGTGATGAAGAAAGTGGTAGATTCAGCTGTACATAAAGCCTATTCGGGAAAAAAGAAGATTTCATGGATGGAAATCTATGCCGGAGAAAAGTCTCTGGATCATTATGGTGGTGATTCATGGCTTCCGGAGGATACGCTTGAGGCCATAAGGGAGTTTCGCGTAGCCATAAAGGGCCCACTTACCACCCCGGTTGGTGAAGGCATTCGAAGCCTCAATGTTGCACTCCGGCAGTTATTGGATCTCTATGCCTGTGTGCGTCCTGTTCGCTACTATAAAGGTACACCCAGTCCTGTTAAGCAACCGGAACTTACCGACATGGTAATTTTTCGTGAAAATACCGAGGATATCTATGCCGGCATAGAGTATCAGAATGGAACTCCGGAAGCCGACAAGATCAAAAAGTTTCTCATCGAAGAGATGAAGGCAACCAACATACGTTTTCCGAAAAGCTCCTCCATTGGAGTAAAACCGGTTTCCGAGGAGGGCAGCAAGCGCCTGATTCGCTCCGCTATTGAGTATGCCATTGAACATGACCGCAAAAATGTAACGCTGGTTCACAAGGGCAATATCATGAAATTCACGGAGGGAAGTTTTAAAAACTGGGGATATGAACTTGCCAGAGAAGAGTTTGATGCCAAAGAGATTGACGGCGGACCATGGTGTGAACTTCCCAATGGGATCGTGATCAAGGATGTTATTGCTGATGCATTTCTGCAGCAGATATTAACGCGTCCGGCGGAATACGACGTCATAGCTACGTTGAACCTGAATGGAGACTACATTTCGGATGCCCTGGCAGCCTGTGTAGGGGGTATTGGTATCGCACCAGGAGCGAATATCAACTATCAAAGCGGTTATGCCCTCTTTGAGGCAACTCATGGAACAGCACCCAAATATGCAGGAAAGGACATGGTTAACCCAGGCTCACTGATTCTTTCAGCCGTTATGATGCTGGATCACCTGGGATGGACCAGGGCAGCACGTTTGATTGAAAATGGAATGGAGTCGGCGATAAGCAAGAAGCAGGTTACCTACGATTTCGAACGTCAAATGGAGGGAGCTACCAAACTCAAAACGTCGGAGTTTGGAGACAGGATCATACAATACATGAGTTGAATCCCCCGACCATCCCTGCCTTGCATGTCTGTTTGTTTTTGGCCGAAAACGCATGTAAGGAAGGGATCATTAGCGGGTGGACAACAAAAAATTCTTATAACTGATCGGCAGCTTCACGAATTGCACTTTCGAGAACCGTTTTTTCATAGGCATATCGGATGTAGCAACGGACCTGATCCCCCTCCCTGAAGTAGAATATGTTTTCGTGGCTGTGAGATGCAGACTCCATCACTGACGCACCCAGATCTTTGGTGCTGAGAAAAATCTGAATCGCCTCAGGTGAGGCTTGTAGATCGCTGTCTGGCACAGAAGAGATGGTGCCATCATTTTCCAGTTTCTGGAATATCATATCGGTAAATGCTGCTCTTTTTTTGTCTCTGACAGCAATTTCCGCAATTATTCGGGCATCTGCCGAATCAGACGAAACAGCGCTCGCTGAAATCAGCACCGAGTCTGCTGTTATTTTAAATGGTTGGCTGGGGTTGTGCCATTCCGGCATTTCCAATACTTCCAGAACCGGTTTGTCGACCTCTTCTTCCTCTGCAGCCTTTTCGACGATGACCTCATCATCTTCTTCATCGGTGCGGAGTTCGGACGACGGTCCGCATGAAACCGAAAATAGAAGGGATAATGCCAGAACAAAGAAAATTATCGGGTATTTTGTAAAACTTATTGAGATACTGCCATTCATGGTGCCGGTGTTAAACTTAAACATCAGTTACGTTGAAGCAAAAGCGTTTGCGAGCCGGTACTTCGTTTCACACGAATTGTAATCTCGTTGGCTCTCTTCCTTATATCCCATTCATCGGTAAAGCTTTTCAGGGATTCAACCTCCCTGTTATCCATGTGTGTGATCACATCCTCGGTCTGCAAACCGGCACGATCAGCTACACTCCCGGGTTGAACTCGTATTACCACGAGTTCATTCCTTGGATAGTCTTCCAGTACAGCCAGTTCGGCAAGTGTAAATCCGTCATTAAATGATTCCTGAGGGACACCTTCTTGTTGATTATCATCAAATTCCATTCTCTCAGGTGGATCTGTGACAGCGGCATCAGCCCATTCACGGATGGCATTATCATCAAGACCTGAGAGAGAAAAACGAAGCTGGACCTCATCGTTATTACGCCATACATCGAGGGTTACCTCTTCACCGGGGCGTAACAATGCAATGCGTTCCTGAAGTCTGTTGGCGGCATCAACGGGATAATCGTTGACACGGAGAATGACATCTCCCCTTTTGAGTCCACCGCGGTCACCGCTCCCCTGTGGCACAATGTTGCGAACTTCAACACCGCTGACACTGCTCATTCCGTATCGTCGAGCCTGTTCAAAGTCGATTGATGTTATTTCAACCCCAAGAAAGGCGCGCTGTACCTTGCCAAACTCTATCATGTCCTGACCAATTTTCATTGCCATGTTGACGGGCACCGCAAAACCATAGCCCTGATACGTGCCACTTTCGGAGGCAATGGCGGTATTGATTCCAATAAGTTCTCCCATGGTATTGACAAGTGCTCCACCGCTGTTTCCTCTGTTGATGGCGGCATCGGTTTGGATGAAGCTTTCAATTCTCATTCGGTCCATGATGATATCCACATCCCGGCCAATGGCGCTCACAATACCAGCGGTCACCGTTGATCGGAGTCGAAAAGGATTTCCTACGGCCATGACCCAGTCACCCACGTTAACTCGATCAGAGTTACCAATGACGATCGGTTGTGCCTCACTGGTTTCAATTTTAATAACGGCCAGATCTGTGGACGGGTCGGTGCCGATTACTTTAGCTTTGTACTGTCTGCGGTCATGTGTGAGTACCAGGATCTGTTTGCCTGCCCCTTCTATCACATGGTGGTTGGTCAGAATGTAGCCGTCACGGCTTATGAGAACTCCGGAACCGATGCTTTGGGCACGTCTTCTGGGCAGGAAACGATCCCAAAATTGATTTTCAAAACGGTGGTTTTCATCATCCGGCACAGCCTGCTGCACCGGGATTTCCGTTTCAATGTAGACTACGGAAGGAACAACTTGTTGCGCAATATTGCTAAAAACATGTGAGGGATTGAACATATGCCTATCCGGAGTAAAACCAGTGGTATCCGAAACCACGGTTTCAGAATTACGCATCACATCGGTGTAACGAACCTCCACACGCTCCGGTGGCATCCAGGAGCTCCGAAGTGTCATAAGCAGTACACCCATAAGCATGCCTGTAAGCAGGATCAGAAGGCCGGTTAGAATTTTTTGGTGGAGTTGCATGCAGGTTGTCAGAGTATTTGTTCAAAAATGGAATCCGATTTCCTCGCCTTGATACCTTCAAGATGAAACTGGAAGTAGGTATCAAAGTGGTGTATTAAATTACGGATTTCCTGGGCAGGGAAACTGGCCGCCAGTAAACCGGCTTTCTTTCCTTCAGCAATATAACGCAGATAATCGACCTGAGATTTTGTCATTCCGAGAGATAATCCACGGTCTGCCTTATCGGAAATGTACCCGTTTTCCACGTTGAGATAACAAGAAAATTGCCTCTCCTGTTCACTTTCATTGACCACAGATGCCACGTGGTCCTTGTTCAGCTGCCATGCAATGCCGATCCCAGCAAGCTGTGCCAGTCGAAATTGAATATAGGGAAAAAGGTGTCCCGGATTTGAATTGGTTTCATGCAGCCAGACGAGGACGTTTGTCAAGAAAACGGACAATTCCGGCATAGGCTCATATTCATGGCACAGCTGTTCACACAACTCAAGAGTAGCCATTGCTATAGCCATTTTTTCAATTTGCCGGTGAATGCGCCAGGTCGGCTTTTTCTGAACAGCATCACTCAGGTTTTGAATATCTCTTGTATTTTTGTAGTAATAGGTAACATCAAGGATACTCCCGGGTTGCAGAAGTCCGCCGAATTTATTCTTATGGCGTCTTGCACCACGAGCCATCACAGGTATCTTTCCATGTTTTTCGGAAAGCAGACTTATAATAAGACTACTCTCGCTAAATTCAATTGACTTCAAAACAATGGCAGAAGTGTCGATGATCATGTCGGAAAAGCTCAGAACCTGATCCAGTTCTTGTTTTCAAGAAGTTGAACCAATGCCGGCAGATACGTCAAAGCCGAGAAAAGTGTCAGTCCAATACCGATTACTGCCAGCACGCCGATGGAGGTCAGACCGGGGTGATTTGTCAGCAACAGCCCAGCAAAACCCATCATGGTTGTAATCGAACCGATGGTAATATGTTGTCCGGTGCTTTTAAGAACCGCAGACATGCTTTTCCTGCCCTCCTCCCGATAGCGACTGGCCAGATGCACTCCGTTGTCGTTTCCAATACCAAGAATGGCCGGCAGAACTACCAGATTGTACATGTTGAATGACAGTCCAAGTAACATCATGGCTCCGAATGTCCAACTCAAGCCGATCAGAAGCGGAAGCATTGCAATGATGGTCCATCTGAATGATCGAAACCCGATGTATACGATAATAAAAATCATTATAAAGGTAGCTGCAACCATGTAGGGGCTTTCATTCCGCATAAGCTCCAGCATTTCTGCGGCAACAATGGAAGTGCTTGCAGCATGATAAGTTCGGCCATTATTGGTTTGGATCTCTCCAATCTCATTCTTGAAAGCTATGGAGTTACGGCCATCCGAGAGTCCAACTGCGGGATAGATCATGACGAATCGACCGATTTCTCCATCCCGGGTAACAAATCTGTTTTTCAGGAACTCAGGCACATCTTCCATCTGTAGGGGTTCGGTAACCAGGGAGGCTCGCTTCAGAATATCAATATGCTCTCCTTCAACATCTTCCATAAAAGGATCTGCAAGCAACTCTCTGATATGAGAAATTTTTGCGAGTTTGACCTCCTCCTCTGCTCTGCTCGACGGGAATCGTTCCTGGAGTGCTTCCACAGCCAGGATGGTGGTTTCCGGGTTCGTTCTCTTTTTCTCACGAATCGTTTGAAGTATCAAGCGAACCTCCTCATCGGTATCGGCGATGATGTATGCCGGATTTCTACGTCCGGTGGCCTGATCAATATCCCCTCTAAGATCCCGATATGCCTGGTATTCTGGAAATTCAGGTTCCAGATTTCCAAAGTTATATTCGAAATAGAGCTTGTCCGTGTTGAACAGGACTATGGCCACAATGAAGGTGCCTGCAATAAAGATGGTACGTGCAAAGGGGAATGGAGCGGCCTGGCCGGACTTTGTATGATTCGGGTACAGATTTTTGTTGATCAATATGAGCCGGAATCGTTCGAATATCACAATTATGGATGGCAGAATGAACAGCATCGAGAGATACGCAAGTACGATGCCCGTGCCTGAAATAAATCCAAATTCTGAAAAACCACGAAAATCGGCAATAATAAGTACAAAAAGCGCGACTGCTGTAGTGGTGGCACTGGTCATGATGGCGGCACCGGTGCTGTCGTATGTATTGAGCAACGCATTTTTCACATTTTCTCCTGCAGATCGTTTTTCCAGATATCTGGCATAAAAGTGAATGCCGTAATCGATTCCAAGTCCAAACAGGATCACAAAAAGCACGGAAGTCATTGTGTTGAGTGTTCCGAATACGAAATATGCGATAGCGAAGGTAATACAGAGGCTTACCAGCAGTGGTATTCCGATTACCATGATGGGCACAGGAAAACGGACGAGATGTGCCCATAGGGTGTGGGTTTGATGGCGATGGTGACCGCGCCGGTAGTTAACGATAAGTTTGATCAGGAAATATATACCTACCAGCAAAATCACTCCTGTAATGCCGGATCCGAAGCTGGTTACAACATCTCTGATGATCGAGTCCAGTTCCATGAGGTGACGCTCCAGCCTTCCCCCTGCAACGGCAACCATTTCGGGGTGATAAACAGCCGGATCCATTTCATGGATGAGCTCCTGAAATGTATTGAACAGATCCCTTATATAGGCCAGATCGCTTTGAGCTCCGGTTGGGGAAAAACTGAGTACAAGACTGGAGCTGTCCTGGTTAACCGGGTATTCGGAGGGAACCAGATCATGATACATTTGTTCGAACTCGCGTATGCGCTCCTCCTCTTCCTCATCTTCGTCATCAAAATCATCCTCAAAGTCGATAAAAAAGGGATTGGCTTCGAGTCGTGCCTGTTCAAGCCGGTCTTCCAGGAAATCAATTACCTGGTCGATTTCATTTTCGGTGCTGAGATAGAGGGCATAATCCTTAAGTACGTCCACGTCTCTGCGGTATTCATACCGGTTGACAAAGAAGTCACCGGTGCGAGGATCATAAAGTTCCATCGCTTGTGGGATAAATGCTTCAGCAAATCTCTTGTTTGCTTCAAAATCGGGAGAGTTGATGGTGACTTCAAGAGCCGTTTCACCTCCGACCGAATCACGCAGCCGCTCAAGGGCCTGCACGCTGTCATAGTGATCGGGAAGCAGACTGGCCAGATCAGTGTCAATGACAAGTTTTGTTGCGTAATACCCTGCTCCAACAGCCACAGTGACAGAAGTCAGTAGCACGACAAACGGATAGCGATAGTTAAATTGAATCAGGGGCCTGAGCAGAGCGAGTATGGTTCTCATGTAGATGGTTCGTTAACTGTGCAAATCGGTAAAGAATTTACAAAAAAAAGTTGAAACTTAAGCCAAATCGTGATATCTGTGGTTGACTCATTTGGTGGAAAAAGATCCATAGTAATGATATTTCTTAATCGTTCATGGAATATCGGTAATACGCAGGACAAACCTGCGTTTCATATGGTGATAAACGAGTTTCTAGTGACCATGCTATTACGCTCCATATTGAGAATTGTTACGCATAAATCCGGGATGTATTTTACACTCCTGCTCATATTCTTTTTGGCAACACTGCCTGCTGGTAATGCTGTCAATGGGGCCAAACCTCCTTCAGAAAGCTTCGGGCAGGAAGAGCAAATTGAGAGAAAACTGCGTCATACACAATGGACCGACATGCTACCCCATACCCTGGAAGGTGATTACTACAATGAATTCTGGAGCTATCACATCTTTCTTGAGGGCGATCTGCATTTGCACGTCACCTTCTCGCTGGCCAACTTTGGGAGCTTCAAGAGTCCTGTGAGTGGAGGCAAGCTGTTCGTTTCAAACTTCAAGGGCTCCAACTACCACGTTGCCAGAGAGTACGACCTGGACCATCTGATTGTAGATGAAGCGCAAAATAAAATCAGACTGCATCCGGGACGGGACATTTATTTAACCGGCAGGCTCCCTGACGAGCATCATATTTACTTTAAAACAAGCAAAGACGGTGTTTCCTATCTGGTCGATCTTGATTTTTATGATATTGACCAGGGTTATACCTGGGGTGATGGCATCTTCCGCCTTGAAAACGAGGAAATGGGATTATTCATGCATATTCCGAGGGCATCGGTAAATGCAACTGTAGCCATCAACGACGATACGCTGGAAGTTAGTGGCACGGCTTATATGGATCACACTTTTCAAACCAATCTCTCTTCGAAAGTGGTAGACAAGGGGTTTCGCCACATTGCTCATACCGGGTCAGGGTATCAGGCCGGCTATTATCTGATACCCAAACGGCGATCAAAAACAGGAGTCATAGGGTTTGCCATCACAAAAGACAATTCGCCTGTGACCCTTGAAAAACCGGAGCAGATCACGGTAATTGACTCCGATCGCATTGGTGGAAGGTCGGTTCCCCGTTATGTTGAAATTGTCTATCAATCCGGGAATCGCCGTGTTTTAAGTCGCAAGGTAGACTTTCAGCATGTTTCCTTCCTCGAAGAGATCGGTGGCATACGGCGACGGCTGGTCAGAAGTTTTTTAGGTGGTGAGGTTATCGAATATGTGGGGACCGGTATTATTGACGGAGATACACCTGTAAATTATAATTTTTTCCTGGTTCATTGAATCGTACATTAGCACAACTATTAATTATGTAATGCCGAAACAGGAAATTCAATCAGAAGGGATACCGAGGGTCAGTTGCCTGATGGTTACGGCCAATCGCAGGCGGCTTGCACAACGTGCAGTCAACTGCTTTATCCACCAACGATATTCCAACAAGGAGCTGGTTGTGATCGATGATGGAACGGAAGATTACACTCCGCTATTTGAGGGTATTGATGCGGATGATATAACCTATGTCAAGGTACCTGATCATCAGAACATGGTGCTTGGAGAGTTGCGTAACATTGCCCTGGATCATGCCGCTGGTGAATACCTTGTCCAGTGGGATGATGATGACTGGTATCATCCCGACCGGATATCCATACAGTCGGGGTATCTGACTGCCGGCTATGATGCATGCTGCCTTTCCGCATCTTTAATGCATCTGGATAATCCTGATTTTTTTTCTCTCCCCTATATTGGATATCTTCCTGATGGCATTCCGGGCAGCATCATGCACAAACGTAGTGATGAGGTGCGCTACCCGGAATATCGCAGAGCGGAAGACACGGTATATCTCAGGAAATGGATGAAGCATCGGTATATCAAATTGCCTGAGCATCACGCCGGTTTGTTCATTCGCTGTTTTCACGGAACCAATACCTGGGAGGAAGAGCATTTTACTCGCAGAATCCGCAACAGCCCCGGAAGCTGGATTCAGTACCTGTATTACAAATATGTCCGTGGCGATTTGTCGGGTCATCCCCGATTCAGATTGTCGCCTGTCACAGACAGCGCATTCAAACAGTATGTTGAAGAATCCCGTACCCTGAATCTGTTCACATCGCATTCTAATTCGGAATAATGAACATTATTTATGTGCAAAGCTACCCGGTCTATCATGACCTGATCGACGAAAGCGAATTTGTCGAAATTGCAAACCGTGACAAATGGATGCCGGCTCTCACTTCACAGCGTGGTTTTCCCTCGCAGCTTTGGGCTGGAGGACGCAAGACCATGCGGGACGAATGGCAGTACGATACGCTACCGCCACTACCACTGCGTATTTTCAAAACCGATCAGTCCGATAGAAAAAGCCGTGACCACACTTCCAGAGCGTTAGTTGAAGCCGCCAGGAGTTCCGGTGCTGATTTTTTTGTACTTAAAGGTATCGATGGTGGAATCGGGGTTCAACTAGCAAAGCAGTTACTGATACCGAACCGAATTCCTTATGCCATTGTCATTGGTGGTAAGTGGTACCACCCGATTATTAAACATGCCCGAGCCGTGCTCTATGAAACCAACTACCAGTTTCAGCAGCTCAGTCGTCGCAGATTGCGATTCTGGCAGACCGTCGTTCCAGAAAACAAACTAATCAGGTTGCCAAAATCCGTGGATGTTCGGCATTTTGCTCCAGATTCGGACACAGAGAAAACATTGGATATCGTTGCGGCAGGCAGGCTGATATCCGGGATCAAAAATTACAACCCCTTGTTTGAACTTTCGCGCCGGTTAAAAATCGGTGTTATCGGTGGGGGTCCCATGCTTCCCAAATACCGAAGAATGTACCCGGAAATAACATGGTTCGGGCCAATTCCGTACCCGGATATGCCAACATATCTAAACAAAGGAAAGTTGTTCTTCCATAGCAGCGATCGGGAGTATTACCCAAGAACTATTTCCGAAGCAGCAGCATGCGGAGTCCCTCCGGTTGCTTTTTCTGACAGCATACAGGACGATGTGATACCCGACAGCATCGGTCTGCGAGTATCAAGGAATAATTATGTAAGCGAGATTACCAATTTGCTTGAAGATAGTGGGCAGTTAAAAGATAAATCGATATCAGCGCGAAAGTACGCAGAAAGAAATCTGCATCATCTCTCGTCGCTTCCGGCTATCCGGGAGATGATCACCCGTGTTGTGCCGTCTCGTAAAACCCCGGTATGACCAATCAGATCAAGCTGCTGTTTAATCGTTTAGTCAAGTTTGGTCACACCAGGCCGGGTAAAGGGATAATACGGTTTGTAAAATATCTTTTTCAGGGTGGCATTGTCATCATCCTGATCTATCAGATCATGGTGATCGGTTGGCGGGAAATTATTTCGGAGCTGCCGGCTGTTCCTCTTTTTTATGTACTGTTTCTGCTTATTTACTTTGCCTTGCCGGTTACCGAGTATGTAACATACAGCATTCGCTGGCCATTGAAGTTCTGGCAAAGTCAAGAGATCTTTTTAAAAAAACGGGTGTACAACAAGGTGGTTCTGGGTTATTCGGGCGAAGTGCAGCTGTTTTTCTGGTTGCAGAACCGGTTGTCGATTGATAAAAAGGAGGCGTATGAGGTGGTGCGTGACAATAATATTTTATCCACCCTCGCTTCTACCACAGTAGCACTTCTTCTGTTTGCCGGCTTTGCCGGCACCGGCCGGCTCAGCATATACGACTGGATAGACTACGATTCTGTTATTTTTATTCCGGTAGCACTTCTCGTTACTGCCATAGGAGGATACATCTTCCATAGATACCGGCACCATCTTTTTACCATGGACCGATGGCATGCACTGACCATATTTGCACTTCACAGCGCACGTATGGGAATGCTTGTCGTATTGCAGATTGCTCAGTGGTATGTCGTATTGCCATGGGTCTCTATTGATATCTGGTTTACGATGATCGTCATACAAATCATACTGAGCCGGATTCCATTTCTGCCCAACAAGGATCTGGTATTTATCGGTACCAGCCTGGAGTTTGCCAGACATGTGGATATCTCATCTGCCGGACTGGCGGGGCTTTTGCTGGTCAATCAGGTTCTGGACAAAGTAATGAATATCGTCGTATTTACGTTTTTATCTTTTCGCGAACGCCGGTATGACACTGGCCAGGATACCATAAATTCAAAGGGAGCAAATAAGGATTAAAGCGAGGTGTGATCACCGATCGGCTGCTTTTTATTCAGCTTTTTCCATTCTCGTGATGCGAATGTGTCAAACCACTGCTTCTGATGTTTCCAACCGAAATGAATCACGTACGGTGTGACCCAGATATGATCGTTGCTTCGTGGAAGAATGCGGAATAGTCCAAACAGCAGCTTTCTTATAGCGTTGCTTTTTATGCCTCGCAATGAATGAATAAACGGGTTGCAAAAATATTTGCACGTAACAGTAGTAAAATCACTATTGGCTTTCGTTAAATGATGAATATAATCCAGCTGAATACTTTCGTGTGCATTAAACCAGGGGTACACATAAAGATTCATTTTGGATACGGCCATTCCCAGACTCCACTCGCAACTTTCCAGACTTCTGCCCTTCTCTCTTTTTCTGCTTATAAAATGGGTATCCTTTTTTCGATTCAGCATGTCTGATGCGAGCTGATTGACCTGTCTGGTGACTTCGGGATCGGCAGCATATATGATACCGGTCTGAACCCTGGCCAGATATGAGAGTCCGAATTTCTTCAGGGTACGTTGCCGGCGAAATAAAAGTATATCAAGAACAATGCCGATGTTTTTGTGGGAACCAAAAAAAACGTCGGCCGATTCCTGCCCTGTGATGGTATATGGGTAGGGCTTCAATGACAGCCATGCGTTATCCGGATGGCGGCACCAGATCATATCCGAGTCAAGATAGAGATTCCGCTGAAATGGCATGTAGTGATGCAGATTATGCTTAAACCCGACAATAGACTGGTGAGCCGGATCCATGCCGATAATCAGATCAAAGGGGTGATCAAAGTGGAGGGATTCCAGGGTTTCCCTGTGTTCATCACAGCAAACAAGTGCGATCGGACGAACCCGGTCGTATTTTCGCAAGGTAAATGCCGAAACAACCGCATCTTTCAGGTATTTTACAGGGCCATAGCTGGCATATACATACCCTTCCGGTTTCTTGTCATCAAGCTGATTTTTTTTTAAGAAAGCGGGATTTGCATTTTGCCTTATGTCTGACAAACCACCCATGCATGTAACTCCATAATTATGTTCGGGATTCTGATGGTTATGTTCCGTGAGTTTCGAAAATTAATATTCTGATAGATGTCAACAAACTGATTTACAGCACGTTTTCAAAATAGTGTTATTTTATTTCTAAAGAAGTAAAATCCAAATGCAACAGGGTATTAAATGGAAAAAAGATCACCGCTTGTAAGTTGCCTTATGGTGACTGGTCAACATCCCGAAAAAGCAGCCAGAGCCATTCTCTGCTACCAGCACCAGACCTGGAAAGAGAAAGAGCTGATTATTGTCGATAGCGGCTATCAGGACTTGTCTCCACTCCTTGAAGATATTTCGTCCGGCGAGTTGAATTATATCCGGCACACTCCGGATGATAAAAAAAACATGTGTCAATTGAAAAATATTGGGATGGATCATGCCTCCGGCGGCTATATTATCCATTGGGACGAGAGCGATTGGCATCATCCAGATCGTATTGCCCGACAGATGCTGATGATGGGTGACGAGACCGAGCTTTGTTGGCTCGGCAGTACCCTGCTTCATATGGATCATCCTGAATTTGTTCACCATCCGTATGTATCTACGCCGAAGTCGGGTTATGTTGGAAGCCTGCTTCACAGGAATAGGGAAAACAAGCGATACCCTCATCGGCACCGGCAGCCGGACCGGGCGTTTCTTACTCAATGGGATCTTGAAAAGGCGCGTCAACTTGATCCTGAAAACGCATGGCTTATCATACGCAGCATGTCCGGCACTATGCGTGAGCGTAGACATTTTTTGGCTGGGCTTCGTGGAAGCACCCGAAATATTGCCCGACTGGCCTGGCTGAAGTTGCGAGGTCGCAATCGGCTGTCTCATCCACTGTTTCATTTATCGGCAGAGGCAAGAGATGGTTTTCAGCGATATTTGCGCGAGTCACAAAGCCTTGGACTCATCACTTCTATCTCCTGACGATAACTGTACAGGTTTTTTTCATCAGGAAAGTGAACCGTCAGAAATATCAGGTTAAGCTTGCTCAGCTCTTTTGCGAAGATTGTCAATCAGTGCGTCATATCCCCTGCGACGTATGATATTTTGGAACGATCTGCGATAGGATTCTGCGGTCCACGCTTCATCTATGGAGAGATCGGTAATGACCCATTCCCCATCGCTATCCACCAGGCGATAATGAACCGGAATTCGTTTGTCACCGAGAATGGCGGTTGTTTTCACCATGGCATCGGTGCCTTCGACCGTTATTTCATCATAAATGACTTCCGCACGGTATATGTCCAGTTGTTGCAGCGACTGATCACGGATGATGCTTGAAAACAGATCGACAAATTCATTCTGCTCTTCTTCGCCCAGTTCTTGGTACTTGTCACCAAGCGCATGTTGTGCCATTTTTCTATAGTCGATCATGTTATTAATTATATCCCGGAGCTCTTCACGCTGGTCTTCGGTGTGATCGGTTCCCTCAGGGCCTAACAGTTGCTTGATCTGACTGTCGCGATTTTCGAGAATCGTACGTATTTCCTGTTCTTTGTCGGTTTTTGCTAAAGTGGAGGAGACCGATGTAAACAGGATGAGCAGGATGAGAGCAGAAAGTTTCATCATAATTCAATTCTTAACAGTTATACAGCTGATTAGATTCTGGAATCGCAGTGTTATGGGTTGGGGTTGTGCGTTTGAATGTTTATACGACCGGCATCCGGTTTTGTTCGGCAACATTAATCCTCTGCAGGCAACAGCTGTTGCAGTGGAATTCCTGCCGATCGATACAGTTTAGCCATCTTAACATTCAGATCGAATGTAAGCTGGGTCACTTCCACTTCCAGCTCCATCTTCTTTTTAACGGCATCAACCAGATTATTAATGTCTCCGAATCCAATATCAAATTCAATTTGTTCTGTTCTTAGCCATTCATTGCTTATTCTGAGCGCATTCTCCTTGCTTTGGCGTTTTGACATGGCAATTCGTGCTTCTCTATATCGCTCACCCAATTCAATACGTATTCCATCGGAGGCGGCGTCATGAAAGTCATCAATCTGACGTTTCTGAATTTCGGATCGTTCGACCCGGTTTCGAATTTGCCAGAAATTCAGGTTCTGTTGAAAGCCAAAACCGATACGGGCAGAAAGAAAATTGGTATTATTTCGAATAAACGGGTTGTTTTGCCGCGGCCGGTTGGGTGTGTATCCGAAACCGGCGCTTAGTCCCAGTACCATACTGGGGTAATATTGAGATCGTGCTGCGGATGCACCATAGCCGGCAGCTTCCCTTGCCGCATTGAGCCCCTTTAGCTCGGCGCGACTGTGCATGGCAGTGTTTTCGTAATATCCAAAGTCCTGAAGAGTTACCGGCAAGGGATCGAAAAAACGTTCTGCCGGCAGATACCGTCTATCAGGTCCGCTGGCCAGAACCAGATCCCAGGAGCGAGTGACAAAATCCCGCGTTTCTTCCACTTCGGTAACCAGAGCTTGAAATTCAGCTTTGAAAATATAGAATTCAAAAACATCCTTTTCCTCAAGAGCTGGATCTCCTTCATCACGCAATTTTTCAAGTTCTTTTTCCGCTTCATCGAGTTGTGAAAGTGCCTGGTTCATCAGGCGTTCAAGTTCGTTTACCAGCAAGGCAGATTGATAGAGTTCAAATAGCTGCAGAATAAAGGAGTCTTTATCCGCATCAAGCTCATATCGTGCTGCATCCGCCCCTTTTTGCGCGGCATTGATCAGATTGCTTATTGCACCCCAGGTGTATACAGGCTGGATTCCACTGATTTCTGCCTGTGTAAAAATACCCCAATTCTCCCAGTCATTTTCGAGATGGGGATCCAGGTAGTACTGCCCGGGGGTAATATTCGGGTTCATGGATTTGACACCGGGCACAAGTCCATGCGCCGTGGTCAGGTTGAGGTTTGGAAGCAACCGGTTGGCACGAGCCTGATGTACCCTGTTTTCGGCAAGGTTCACATTCTTGCGCCGGGCATCAAGATTTGCCGAGTAATCCATGGCCATGTCCACGAATTCATTAAAAGCAATCCTGATGGTATCTTGTGTAGTCGGCTGTGCATTCAGCCGCGGCATGAGCATGCAGACCAGGATGATCACACCAAATAGAGGGACAAGAATTTTCTGCATGGGTAAGCATGATTTGGATTTTTGGCAAAAAAAAAGCCCCAATGCGGAGCTTTGTTTGCGGAGAGAGAGGGATTCGAACCCCCGGAGCCTTGCGGCTCAACGGTTTTCAAGACCGCCGCATTCGACCACTCTGCCATCTCTCCAACGTGCCAAAGATTTGAAAGATACAAAATTATTCCGATAACGCTTCAGCACCGGAAACTATTTCAGAAATTTCTTTTGTGATGGCTGCCTGGCGAGCCTGGTTGTATTTTAGTTCAAGATCACCAATAATCTCACCGGCGTTTTCAGTTGCACTGTCCATGGCAGTCATTCGCGCGCCCTGCTCAGCAGCGAACGATTCCAAAGAAGCCTGCCAGATCTGGATATTGACATAGAGAGGAAGAACCACATTCAGTATGGTATCGGCATCCGGCTCATACAGATAATCGATGTCTGAAAGGTCTTTTTTTAGTTCCTCAACTTTACCACCACCCGGTTTACGGGCACTTTCCACATCTTTCTTACCGGATACAGGCAGCGTTTTATCATCTCTTATATACTCAACAGGCAGCACCATTTCAAAGCGTCGACGTTGTGCAATAACCGTTTTGAACTCATTAAAGGCAAGGTACACTTCATCGTAGGTACCGTTTTTGAATTCATCGACAATTTCATTCATCAAATGAGTGACGTGTTCGTATTCGAGGTGTTCAAAAAAGCCGGTTTTATGATCGATAACGGGATATTTGCGAACCCGAAAATAATCATAAGCCTTTTTTCCGAAGCATATCATAGAAAGGGTATGCTCCTTGATCTGACTGGAAAAGTCATCCTGGAGTCTGTTTTCCACGGACCGAAACAGATTGTTATTGAATCCACCGCAAAGTCCGCGGTCGGAACCCATGACAAGTAACAGAATGTTTTTGGGGTGGTCTGTTTTTTGGAAAAGCGGGTTTACGGTCTCACTTTTTTCAACGAGACGACCAACAATGTCACGCAGCCGGTAGGTATAGGGCCTGGCATCCGTCATTCGTTCCTGTGCCTTGCGCAGTCGTGCTGCAGCAACCATTTTCATGGCTCTGGTGATCTGTTGGGTACTTTTTACAGATGCTATTCGATCGCGAATGTCCCTTAAGTTAGCCATATCAGGTTACTTCCTGTCCGCTTAGTATCTGTTTTTGAATGGAGATAGCTTCTTCTTCCAATTTCGCAGCCAATTCATCGCTGAGAACTCCGGATTTTCCCAGTTTATCCAATTCGTCGGAAAATTTAAGGCTTACGGCTTCCAGGTACTGATCCTCAAACTCCCTGATGGCGCTGATTTGAAGCTTGTCAAGAACGCCTTTGTTGTTAGCCAGGAGAAGCGCAATCTGATGCTCGACCGACAGCGGTTCAAACTGTCCTTGCTTAAGAACCTCTACTGTCCGTGCCCCCCTGTTGAGTTGTCGCTGTGTGGATGCGTCAAGTTCGGAACCAAACTTGGCAAATGCTTCGAGTTCACGGTACTGAGCAAGGTCCAGCTTGAGTGTACCCGCCAGTTTTTTCATCGATTTTACCTGAGCAGCTCCACCCACACGGGATACAGAAATACCTACATCTATAGCCGGACGTATACCTGAGTTGAACAAGTTGGTCTGAAGGAAAATTTGACCATCGGTAATTGAAATAACGTTTGTCGGGATATAGGCGGAGACATCACCGGCCTGTGTTTCAATAATTGGAAGTGCTGTTAACGAACCGCCACCCTTGACTTTATCACGCAGAGGCTCCGGCACATCATTCATGCTCTGGGCGACCTGATCATTGGAATTGATCTTGGCGGCGCGCTCCAGCAAACGGCTGTGCAGATAGAACACATCTCCCGGAAAGGCTTCGCGACCCGGAGGCCTTCGCAGCAGAAGCGACAGCTCTCGATAAGCGGTAGCCTGTTTTGACAAGTCATCAAAGATCACCAGTGCGTGGCGTCCTGTATCACGGAAAAATTCTCCGATGACGGCGCCGGCGAATGGTGCAATGTACTGCAATGGGGCAGCAACAGATGCAGGTGCAGATACAATGACCGTATAATCGGATGCACCATTTTCCTGAAGTGCCTGATTCACCTGTGCTACGGTTGATCCTTTTTGTCCGATAGCAACATATACACAGAATACCGGTTTATCCGAATCCTGGGTTCTTTTTTGGTTTATTATGGTGTCAATGGCAATGGCGGTTTTACCGGTTTGTCGGTCACCAATAATAAGTTCACGTTGACCACGGCCAATAGGAATAAGTGTATCGATGAACTTGATGCCGGTCTGTACCGGTTCCGAGACCGGTTCGCGGAAAATTACACCGGGTGCTTTGCGCTCCAAAGGCAGATTGATGGTATCCCCGGATATGGGGCCTTTGCCGTCGATCGGACGTCCAAGCGGATCAATTACGCGACCGAGCAGTCCCTCGCCAACCGGAAGTGATGCAATTTCCTTTGTTCGTTGGACTTTATCACCTTCCTTGACGGATTTGGCACCACCGAAGAGAACGATTCCAACATTGTCTTCTTCAAGGTTCTGGACCATTCCCCGAATAGGTTTGCCCTCTTCATCCTTTGAATCCGGAAGTTCCACCAATTCACCGGCCTGTACTTTGGACAAGCCGTATACCCTTGCAATACCGTCTCCCACTTCGAGGACGGTTCCGACATCGTATATCTCTGTGCTGCCATCAAATCCGGCGAGCTGTTTACGAAGAATGGCGGAAACTTCTTCTGGTTTAACGTGACTCATAGTGCTGATCTATATCAATACTTTTCAGGAAACTTACATTCCGGTTTGCAGGAATGAGGCTTCAAGTTGTTGTAGTTTGTGTTTGATTGTACCGTCAATAACGGTATCGTTAATTCTGATTGCCATTCCTCCTTTCAATGACGAATCTTCGATAAATGTAAGCTCAACTTTACTGCCTGTTTTTTTCTCGAGTGCTTTTTTGAGCACATCGCTCTGTTTTGAGTCTGGCCGGCGTGTGACCAGTACATCAACATCCACCAGTCCTTTCTCTTTTTTATAGAGCAGGCCGATTGCTTCCGTTATACCGGTGAGTTCACCTTCCCTCCGTTTTTCAAGAATTAGCGTCACAAACTGCCGGCTGAGATCAGATAGATCTTTGTCGAACAGTTCGCCCAGGACCTTTTTTTTGATATCCCGAGAGATAATCTGGCTCTTCAGGAATTGCTGAAGCTCTCCGGAATCTGAAACAGTTTTACTGATTCGCTGCATGTCGTTTGCCACGGCATTGAGATTTCCGGTGCCTTTGGCTTCCTGAAAAAGGGCTGATGCATAACGGTGAGCGACTTTTTTGATAATCATGAATCAGCGGTTGCCTGGTTTAGTTCTTTGATGTAGCGATCCACAATTTTTTTATTGCGCTTTTCATCGATTTCTTCATCCAGTATGCGGGATGCGGCCTCGATGGCCATTTTCGACACCTCTGCCCTTAGCTCCAACAGAGCCTTCTTCTTTTCCTGCTCAATAGTGTTTCGGGCCTGGTCCAGAAGTTTTTCTGCTTCGATCTTGGCTTTTTCAGCGCGATCAGCGCGAAGAGCCTCAGCTTCTTCAATGGCTTCCTTGCGCATTTTCTGGGATATCGATTCTGCTTTTTTGAGCGCCTTCTCATTTTCCTTTGAAATGCGCATCGCTTCCTCTTTCGCTTTTTCAGCCGCCTCGAGGGAATCCTTGATGGCTTTTTCCCGCTCACCGAGCGCATTGAGAATCGGTTTCCATGCAAATTTGGTCAGCAGGAAAAGAAAGAGCAGAAACGTGATGAGAACCCAGAAAAAGAGTCCGAAGTCCACATCAAGCAGGCCTTGTGCAAATACAGAATTCATAATAGTGATATCAGGCGTTTACAAACGATGAAAAGCAGAGTTTTGCTTAGCTGAGTGCAAGAATGATACAGACTACCTGCCCGAATAGCGCCACACCTTCAATAAATGCAGCAGAGATCAGCATGGATGTACGGATATCACCGGATGCTTCCGGCTGGCGTGCAGAGCCCTCCATGGCGCTTTTACCAATCATACCGATACCCACAGCGGCACCTATCGTTGTGATTCCAGCTCCGAAACCTGCGGCTAAATATGCTAATTCCATTATGTTACCTCTGTTTAATTAAAGTGTTAATTATTTTTTGGGGAATACTTTAGTGTGCATGCTCTTCGCCATGATCGGCGACGGCCAGACCAATGAAGAGAGCGGATAAAATGGTGAATACATATGCCTGAATAAAGCTTACCAGTGCCTTAATCAGGTAAACAAATAATGTCAGAAAGACCCAGACCCACGACGTTCCATAGGCCACACCGGGACCAAAAAGATCGGAAAAAATAAAGATGGTTCCCAATATTGCCATTATCAAAATTTTCCCCGAAGCCATGTTTGCAAAAAGTCGAATGCAGAGGGCAAATGGTTTGGTAAATAGTCCGATCAACTCCACCGGCATAAGGATGAATTTGATGGGAACGGGAACTCCTGGAAACCAGAACACGTGTTTCCAGTGATCCCTGGTAGCAAAAATCTGGGTGGTGGCAAAGGTAAACAGTGCCAGTACAGCGGTTACCGTGATATCTGCTGTAGACGAGACACCCCAGGGCATCAGGCCGAAGAAATTCATGAAAAGGATGAAAAAGAAAACCGTCAGCAAATACGGTGTAAAGGTCAGGTATTTTTGCGGACCGATGTTTTGAAGTGCGATTTCATCCCGGATGAAGACAACAAGCGTTTCAAAAATATTCTGAAAAGCGCCCCTGGGCTCGCTGCTGCGGCCGATCCCCTTTCGATATTTTAAAGATAGCGGGATAAAAATCAGGAAGGTCAACAATGCTGCGACCCAGAAAAAAACCAGGTGCGATGTAATGGAAAAGTCAAATTGTGGGGATGTTCCATCGGTACGAACTACCTGGTAGGTTGCAGGCTTGATTTTACCGTTCTGGATTACCGGTTCAGCGTCGATATACCCGGCATCGGTAAATCGTTCGCTTTTATTGAGTAACGAAGTTGTGCTGCGGTAGACATGAACGCGGCCGTTGTCATAGATGAGTCTTGGCAGCTCAACGGTTGCCAGTGGCTTGAAGTCAAGATAATAATGATCAACTACTTTGCCGATGAGATCAATCCGGTTTTCACCACCAGACTCTGCGTTGGAAACAACAGCCACACCTGTCACAAGCACAAGGTTAATTAGAAGGACGCGCAGTAGTTGTTTCATCATGAGACCGACGGTTGACCTCTTTGATTACGTGTTAGAATGTAGGTTTCAACAGCAGATTTGCAAATATAGGAAAATAATAGTGCAACTGTAAAACCAATTTGATGCAATTCTGTAAAAAGAAATACGATCGCGACCGAAGTCCCAATGAAGACCATGCGAAGCATCATTGCAATGAGCATGGCCGTCATATATTTGTTAATGGATCCGGCATCCATTCGGGTGAATGGATAAAAGCTGGCAATGGCAAGCGCACTGGTTATTGCAAATGCAATTAGAACAGATAAAAAGACCTCCGTTCCGGCATTTATATATACAGGCAGACCGATGAGAACCAGAGTAATCAGATCAATCAAAAAAATAGATCCGCTAAACTTTATCATTCCCGGACTGGTCTTTTCTTTCTTTGTATTCACTTTTACCTGTCTTTGCCGAAAGCTTGATGACAATTGAAATCATACTTCCGAATCCCAGAAGTGCCCCAATGATAACGCCCCACGGACTCATATTCCACTTTTTGTCTACATATATACCTATCACCACAGGCACTATCATCGAAGCAGCTATGTGAGTGCCCAAGGCAATATACTCTCCGTAAGGGGCGAGATTTCTAAGGGGCATAAGCATGCAGTGGTGAATCACCAATATAGAGGTAATGAGTCACAAGGTTTTTTCAGAAATCCCTGTTATGCTCCAGGGGTTTTTTCAGTCTCTTTTTTCCAGGATGCTTTTTGATTCTGATCTTTATCCTTGCTCCCGGAGTCGTCAGTTATCTGGTCACCCATTTTGCATGAACCATCCATACGTGCTCCCTCTTCCACCATAAGGACCTTGGTCTGAATATCACCAATAATTTTTGCCGATGACCTGAGAATGAGCCGATTGGCCACTTTTATTTCACCTTCAATGGTTCCCGCGATATCGGCTTCCTTTGTGATTATATCACCTTTGACCATACCGGATTCAGAGACGATACATTTGCTATCTGCATTCACCTCACCCTCTACTGTACCTGAAATTCGCAGATCGCTTTTACTCTTCAAGGTGCCGGTGAGAACCGAGCCTGCACTAATGATATTTATATTGGGTTGTCCTGGCGTGTTGTTTTTCATAGCTGATTTATGCGGTTTAGAATTTTTTCCAAACATATTGAATGGTTGATTTTAGAGTTAATTGAGAAAAGGGATTATGAAGGAGCTTCTAATTCAAATTGATGTAGTGCTGCGGGTCCAGGGAAACGCCGTTCTTCCAAAGCTCGAAGTGAATATGAGGGCCCGATGCCAGCAATCCTGTCTCACCCACTTTTCCAATCACATCGCCTTTGCGTACAATATCCCCTGTTCTGTAGATGATTTCAGAAAAATGCTTGTACACCGTAGCATAGCCCTGAGCGTGTAGAATATGAAGAGTATGTCCGTTATTGATTGTCCAATCTGAACTTATTACTACACCGTCGGCAACGGCTCTGACATCAGTGCCTTTTCGAGCAGCGATGTCTATTCCATAGTGACCTGATCCTGGTTGGTATCTGCCGGTGAGTGTTCCAATTACTGGTGGTTCCGTGGGAAATGAAATAATACCTGAAAACACATCAGAATGAATTACCTGATCCCCTTGCAGCGATTGGGTACCCGGATAGTGAGATGCAAGGTAAGAGATCGCCGGCGGAGGTTCGGGATCATCATTTACGTCCGGATTCCATCCATGGTTGGAACGGATTTCAAAAACCGTATCGGCCTTGCTGCGAATAACATTCTGAATTTCGTAAAGTTGCTGGTCGCGTGCATTCAAGGAATCCTGAAGTGCAAGCACTCGGTCATGTATCTGAACTACCGATGCCCGTATCGTCCGGTTTTCCTTGTTGAACATAAAGCTTCCCAGTGGAGTCACATAGAAAAGCGCCATGAATAAAAGTACGATAGCAATATTTATAGCACCGAGTATAGCAAAAACTTTTGTCGGTTTGAGGGTATAGCTTTCCTGTTGATGCGGATTGTCATCATCAAAGAGAAGAATCGTGACCTCCTCTTTTCTCCGTTCAATCAGTTTTTTTAGCAGCGATTTCACGTTTGAAGCCGTTTGAAGATGATACGGTCTATAATACTACAGTATTCCCGATCGTGCAATAACTTTATGTACAGACAGATATTACGATTTTAAAAATCTAGCGTCCGGAGTAGTTGGGTGCCTCCTGCGTAATCTGTACTGAGTGAGGATGGCTTTCAAAGATACCGGCAGAAGATATGTGTACGAATTTCGCAGTTTGAAGCTCTTTAATGTCGGCCGCACCACAGTAACCCATTGCAGCTCTGAGTCCACCCGCCATCTGATACACTACTTCCGAGAGATATCCTTTATAGGGAACCCGGCCTTCAATACCTTCAGGTACCAGTTTTTTTATGTCTTCTTCGACATCCTGGAAGTAACGGTCCTTGCTTCCCTGGTTCATGGCGCTCAGACTTCCCATTCCGCGATAGGTTTTGTATTTTCGGGATTCATAGATGATGGTTTCGCCCGGACTTTCATCCACTCCTGCAAAAAGTGAACCGATCATAACGGCACTGGCGCCACCGGCAATGGCTTTGGGTATATCTCCGGTTTGCTTTATACCTCCATCGGCAATGAGTCCGATTCCGGATTTTGAAGTATACTCAGCGATCTCCATAACAGCGCTAAGTTGTGGAACCCCTACACCGGTTACGATGCGCGTGGTGCATATTGACCCGGGTCCGACTCCCACCTTAACCACATCAGCACCGGCCTTGTGTAGCGCCCTTGCAGCCTCGGCGGTGGCGATATTTCCGGCAATGATGCTGAGATCCGGCCATTGCTTTCTTATCCTGTTGACGGTTTCTATTACCCCGTGCGAGTGACCGTGTGCCGTGTCCACTGTTATCACATCCACTCCGGATTCTACCAGAGCCGAGGTACGTTCCAATGTTTCCGGGGATATTCCGACAGCTGCGCCAACCCGGAGTCGACCCATATTGTCTTTGCAGGCATTGGGGAAGTTTTTTTTCTTTTCAATATCCTTGAATGTGATCAGACCGACAAGAACTCCGACGTCATTTACGATGGGCAACTTCTCAATTTTGTATTTTTGGAGGAGCTTCTCGGCCGTTTTCAAAGTGGTGCCTTCGTGAGCGGTTACCAGATTTTCCTTTGTCATGATATCCCCCAGTCGGGTGGCCGGATCGGATTCGAAACGCAGGTCTCGGTTGGTTACAATGCCTTCCAGAACGTGATGTTCATCCACAATAGGAATTCCACCGATCTTCAGGCGGCTCATAAGACTGCGAGCTTCGGCAACTCTGGCCTCCCTTTTTAGGGTAACCGGATCGACAATCATACCACTTTCACTGCGTTTGACCAGGCGTACCTGTTCGGCCTGTTCTTCAATGCTCATATTTTTGTGCAGCATGGCAATACCACCTTCCCGGGCCAGCGCTATGGCAAGCCGGTACTCGGAGACGGTATCCATTGCCGCACTGATAATGGGTATGTTCAGGGTGAGGCCGGGCGCCAGCTCCATTGTCGTATCCACTTCACGGGGCAAGACTTTGGAGTAACCTGGGATCAGCAGGACATCATCATAGGTCAGACCTTGACGATCTATTTGGGGAGTGGTTTTTTTAGGGGTCATGAAAGAGCAAATATTTGATTGGCGTTTACGTAAATTACAAAATTATACTCAGTGATTGAATCCCCATTTTTTATATTATCTGGCTGATGTCTGATTTTATTCCATTCAACAAAATTTTCAAGGGTTCGGAAGAACAAGAGGCTATTCTGGATGCACTTGAGGCCGGCAGCTGGCACGGTGACGGACCAGCAAGCAAGCGAGTGGAGTCGTTTCTTTGCCAATGGCTTGGAGTTCGGCATGCATTTCTGACCACTTCCTGTACCCATGCTCTGGAAATGGCGATGTTGGCACTTGACATCACAGATGGAGACGAGGTGATCATGCCGTCATTTACATTTGTATCAACAGCCAATGCTGTGAGAATGCGTGGCGGCAACCCGGTTTTTGCAGAGATCCGGAGCAGTGACCTAACCATCGATCCGGATGATATCGCTGCAAAAATCACACCTGCTACAAAAGCGGTCATCCCTATCCATTACGCCGGTATCTCTGCAGATTTTGATGGAATATGGCGTGCCATTGACGGACGAAATATCGCCATAGTTGAAGATGCCGCCCAGGCGGTGGGGGCGTATTGGAATGACCGTGCACTCGGTACCATTGGTGATATCGGGTGCTTCAGTTTTCACGATACCAAAAATTTTACCTGTGGTGAGGGGGGTGCGCTTCTCACAAACCGGTCTGAATTGGCAGAAAAGGCGGAATGGATTCGCGAAAAAGGAACAAACCGGTCCGCTTTTTTGAGGGGCGAAATCGACAAGTATACCTGGGTCAGCCAGGGGTCCAGCTATATTCCGTCCGATTTGCTTGCTGCTCTTCTGGAAGCACAGCTGCATAAGAAAGAAATTATACTGAATGCCCGAAAAACGGTATGGCATACCTATTTGCACCGGCTTTCCGAGGCAAGGGACAAAGGCTGGATTGTCCTGCCGGAACTCCCCCCCTACGCATGCAATAACTACCATATTTTTCATTTCCATGTGCAGGATCCGGCACTTCGCGACCCATTGATTGCCCGTTTGAAGGAGGCCGGCATTGGAGCAACATTTCATTATGTTCCGCTTCATAATGCACCATATGCAAAAAAAATCCTGGGTGAAGGAATTCAGCTTCCGCAAACCGAGCATCTGGCAAATACACTCGTGCGTCTTCCGCTCTACCCGGATCTGGCGGATGTTTGTCATGATGTCGCCGACCGGGTCTATACTGTAATTTCAAATTATTACAGATCGTCCTGACAACCATAATCTGTTATTGAGCTACCTCACGTTTACATGCCTATGCTGAAACCTGTTGGCATAAAAGAATGGCACGATTATTACCGGATGACGGAAACGGCTTCATACTTCCAGTCACCCGGATGGTCAGAGCTCTGGAACCGGTATACGAACGGGCAATTTCGGGGTGAACCGCTGCTTGCCGAGCTCCCGTCTGGTAAAACCGTTTTGATTCCCCTGACCCGACAGTCACTTCGCGGTAGAGCCGGTTCCATTTGGCATGCTGCACCGGCCGGAACATACGGAGGATGGCTCGCCGAACCTGGCGTTGTCCTGACCGTAGAGGAGGCGATGATGCTGATTAAAGAATTGTTTACCTACTGTGGTTCTTTGACATACAGACTTTTTCCAATGACACCTGTCGGTGATGAAAACAGGCCCGTCTCCTCTTTGGATATTCGGAATCTTTTGAAAAACTCTTTTGATTCACTGCACCAGACAGCCATTATCGATGATCATACCCGGTTTATTGACTGTGCCAATGGTTATGATGCCATTCTAAGGAGTTGGGCAGCAGGCAAAGGTAGTATGAAGGCGAAATTAAACAAAGCCGAACGTGCCGGTGTGCACATTCGCAGGTTGGCGACAGAACAGGATCTGGAATTATATTACGACCTGTATCAGAGTGCCTTGCAGCGGTGGACCCCCCCACCTGCTCATATCTATTCCCGCATTTACTTCGAATTGATTATGGCAACCGGCAATCAATCTGCTCACGGCACGAGCAAGAGGGAGGATTTCAACCCGGACAGAGTCGATTCATCACGGCAAATATGGCTGGCTGAGTATGACAAGAAGATCATCGCAGGCGCCATTATCTTGACAGGTAAACAGCATATGACGTACTGGCATGGAGTGTCGGATCCTGCCTATCAATCACTTCGTCCAGTCAATCTGCTTATTGCCACACTGATTAAACACTGTTGTTCCAGTGGACTGCGCTGGTTCGACTTTAATCCAAGTATGGGAATAACCGGGGTTGATCGATTCAAGCAAAGTTTTGGCGCGCTGCAAGCTCACTGCCCTGTATTGGAAAAAAGAACCATCGGGGTCAGGATTTCAACATTTGCAGGCAAGCTGCTTTCCCGCCTGTATAAAAAGGATCCGGGTTGATGGGACTTCAGATGAAAGCGTATCGAAGCGCCGGATGGAGCGGATTGTCCGGCATGATATCTAACAGCCTGGAACTGCTAAAATATATTGTTCTGGCCCGGTTGCTTGTACCGGGTGATTTCGGCCTGCTGGCCATGGCCATGGTCATCATCAGCATTGGACGAATATTTGCTGACGGAGGAACCAGCAATGCGGTAATTCACTACAGGGACCAGACCCTCCGGCAATTGTCGACGCTCTACTGGATCAATATACTGGCCGGTGCAATACTCTACGGCATTGTATTTCTGGCCGCACCATTTTTTGCTTCATTTTATGGAGAGTCCGAAGTGACCAGACTGTTACGCCTTGGCGCAATAGTCCTGCCGATTTATGCCACTGGAGCTCTTTTTGAGGTCATGCTTCGCAAGTCGTTGTTGTTCAAGCATATAACTATTTTTGAAAGTATAAGTGCAGCTCTTGGGTTTATCACCGCCGTCGTACTTGCTCTGAATGGCTGGGGTGTCTATTCGCTTATTTGGTCACATATCGTCACAGCATCATCACTTTCCTTTTTTTATCTGGCCAACGGGCTTCGTACCTGGCGACCTGTTTTACAATTTGCACCCTCTGAAGTGCGATCTCATCTGCGGTTCGGATTGTTCCAAATGGGCGATCGTGGTCTGGGCGTTTATGCAACGCGGATTGATCAATTGATTGTCGGACGATTTTTCGGACCGGAAATCCTGGGTGCCTATCATCTGGCCTACCATCTGGTATTGTTCCCTGTTGCCCGGCTGAGTCCGCTGCTTAACCGGGTTGCACTGCCCGTTTTTTCGAGCCGGCAGAAAGATGATTCGGTTTTGCGAAATGGTTACCTGAAACTGACCCGGGCAATGATATCCCTGGTTGCACCGCTTCTACTGCTTGCAGCGCTCACATCACCGTGGCTCGTACCATTTCTTTTTGGCATCGGCTGGGACCTTGCCATTCAGCTGATACCACTGATGGCTGCTGTCGGTCTCCTTCGCATGCTTGGTAATCCGAGCGGGAATATTGTTCTTGCAAAAGGAAAAGCCCATCTTCTCTTTTTTTGGAATCTGGGTACTGCCATATTCAGTACCATTGTCTTCCTGGCTGGTGCCCAGCACTCCGTATTTATGCTGCTCTGGCTCTATGTTGGAGCTAATATCTTCTATTTTATCGCAGGCCAGTCCGTTCTGGTTAACCGTTTGATAGCATTGCAATGGAGACGTTATGTAAAAGAAGTTTATCCCACTGCATCTGTTCTGGCATTTTCGTGGTTCGCGGC
>SKXL01000099.1 GCA_007128425.1 Balneolales bacterium
ACGCGATGTGTCCGCTCATATTCGCGCCGGAGTTGCTGTACTTCACGGAGTCTGTTTTGTGTTTCAAAAACATGGGTCAGATAAACCGAACCCGCTATACCCAGCATGATGGAGAGCAAAATGAGTTTCCATGGTGACCAAAGCTTCATCCTTCCCGATCTCGCACTTTTTTTTCTGCCATTTGACGGCTTGCTGCCGTTGCTGGTACCATTGGCATGACCATTGCCGTTGCCACGGTTAACAGCGGGACCGTAATAGCGGGAGGGCAGACGCGTCGGCGGGGCCGGTGGGGATGGGGATGCGGATCCTGATGAATCCATGCGGTACAACGTTTTTGACCTCTTTGACATCTGTGTTTGTAACATCATGGTCCGTCTCCGTTTTTTCCGGATGATACCCTGTTTTTCCCTTTTGCCGTCACATCTTCATCAGACTGCTTTTCAGCTGCCCGCAGTTTTGCACTCCTTGCCCGCGGATTGGCTGCCACTTCGCTCTTCGATGGGGTAATCACTTTTTTATTCAGCACCCTGAGCGGGCTGATCTCATTGCCGTAGAAATCTTTGACGGGTTTTCCTTCAAAATTGCCGTAACGGAAATAGTTCTTGCAGAGCCGGTCCTCAAGCGAATGGTAGGTAATGACGACAAAGCGCCCTTTTTCACGGAGCATCCAGGTCCCTTTTTCAAGCACCCGCTTCAGCATGCTCATCTCGTTGTTAACCGCAATGCGCAGTGCCTGGAAAATTCTTGCCAGAGATTTGTTTAGAAACCGCTCCGGCACGACTCTGGCCACGGTATCACGCAGCTTGCCCGTCGTTTCAAGCGGCCGGTCCCGGATGATGGCCCGCGCAATGCGCGCACTTTCCCGCTCTTCGCCATACTCAAAAAACAGATCCCGCAACTGCTCATAACCATATTCATTGATAATATTGGCTGCTGTGGTTCCCTGCAGACTGCCCATGCGCATGTCGAGCGGACCATCTTTCTGAAAACTGAATCCGCGTCCGGGCTCTTCAAGCTGATGAGAAGAAACTCCAAGATCCAATAGAATACCGGCTGCGCTTCCACTTGTCTCTTCCGGAAGAAGCACATCCATGTACCCGAAATTCCCGCGAATGAAACGTATGCGGGACTCACCTGCAAACCGTTCCGTGGCGTGGCGGATGGCTTCATCATCCTGATCCATGCCGAACAGTCGACCCCTGTCGGAGAGCTTATCCATAATATGTGCACTGTGCCCTCCGCCACCCAGAGTGCCGTCTACGTACGTTCCATGCGGATCGGTGACGAGATAGTGTATCGCTTCATTCAGCAATACGGGTTTGTGATAAGTAATGCGGGTCATTGTGAAAAGCCATCTCCCATTACATTTTCGAACATCTCACGATATGTTTCGGAATCCAGTTCCTGATCGGCCTTTTCAAGCATTTCCGGAGACCAAAGCTCAATACTGTCACCCATACCTATAAATATCACCCTGTTGGTGATGTTCGCCCATTCCATCAACTTTGGAGGTATGGCGAGACGGTTGTGCTTGTCAAGAGTCAGGTCATCTGCAGATCGTAAAAAATTTCTCAGTACGGTCCTTCCCTGCTGCTTGAACTCATTGATCCGGGAAAGTCTGTCCTCCACACCCATCCAGTATTCTGACGGATAGAGCAACAGGCATTGGTCAAGACCCTTGAGGATCGTAAAACTGTCCTGGCCCTGCGGCGGCAAATATTTACGCAATCTGGCCGGGAAGCTGACGCGACCTTTGCTGTCTATGGAGTGATCGTATTCGCCTTTAAAACTTGCCAAGGTTTTGTCCGTTTGATAAGACCTTTTTTGATTGCTTCAGGAGGAAAGTAACACAATTTCCCACAACTTCCCACCTTAACCCACAAAGTAGGTTATTTTATGATTACAAGTCAAGTAAAAAGAGGATTATTACCCTGAATATTTCAACGAATACATGGACAATCGACAGGCAAATGCAACAAAACTTGAATGAAAGTGATTTATACGTCCAAAATAATATGTATAATATATGTGCAATACATTGGTGGGACAAAATCCCACAAAAAAAATAGCTCTATTGTAATATCACTCTGATATCCGGAGGCCGGACGAGCGTTTGCATTTCTATTTGAGAAGCCTTCGGCTGATCTTCTGGATATCGGCAAGAACACCTGCGGCTGTCACCTCTCTTCCGGCACCCGGACCCTGGATGTTAAGCGGACTCTCGGAATATCGGGCGGTACGGAATGAGAGCAGATTGTCGGTACCTGTGAGCGTGCCGAGTGCGGATTTCACAGGCACCGACTGCATTCCCACCGTAATTTTTCCGTTCTCAAGGTGACCGGTGTAGCGGAGCACTTCGTTGCGCACCCGGGCCTCACTCACTCGAATCTTCCAGAACTCATTGAGTTCCGGAAGTTTTTCAAAAAACTCATTTTGGGTAAGTGTGCGCATTTCCTTTGGTATAAGATCCTCTACGGTGATATCCTCGCGCTCCACCCGGAACCCCGCGGTCCTGGCAAGAATCATGAATTTTCGGGCCACATCCTCCCCGGACAGATCATCGCGTGGATCTGGCTCGGAAATCCCCAGTTCTTTCGCGTTGCGAATGATGCGATCAAACGGCACACCCTCATCAAGCTTGGCAAACACATAGGTCATGGTGCCGGATACGACACCGGATATGGAGTGGATCACATCCCCGCTTCGCAACAGGTCTTTGATGGTCTGAAGCACGGGCAAGCCGGCGCCAACCGTCGCCTCGTACAAATAGTGGGTATTCTTGTTGACCGTATAGTTCATCAGAGAATCGAAGAACTCCTGTTCGAAGCTGTTGGCCCGTTTGCTTGGTGTAACCACATGGATTCCCGCTTTTAGAAGCAACGGGTATTTTCTTGCCACATCGGGGTCACCGGTGGCATCCACAAAAACGGTGCGATAGGGGTACTCCTTTGACAGGTGATTAATGATGAACGGCCAGTCGGTTTTCTGTCCCTGGCGCACGCGTTTTGTGACTTCAGCTGCCGGAATCCCTGAAGGATGCCAGGCCATCTTGTCGGATTCACAAGCTCCTATGATGCTGAGATCGACTTTCGGGTCGGTCAGATCCTGCAGCAATTCAACCAGTTTGCCGCCAATGGTTCCCAAACCGGCTACAAAAAGCCGGACCCGGTGCGGATGGATGCAGAAGTGATCATTGAGCAATCGGACCGCCATTTCCGCTTCGCGGTTGTACAGAAGCAGACTCAAGTGCCGGTTTGCCAGCCCTTTTGCCATGGCCAGTGGTGCTATTGCATTCTCGCCCAGAACCGACAAAACCGCCCCGCTGATCCCCAGGTCCCGCTCCAGTTTTTCACCAATGACGGTCACCATGGAAACCTGATCCAGCATCTGGGGGGTGTCAATGCGTCCGGAGTCGTATTCCCCAGCGAACTCTTCGTGCAGCGCCTGGCGTGCCTGATCCGCCTGGGGAGCCTGTACTACCACCGTTATCCCGTAATCGGATGATGCCGCTGTGTTGAACAGGACGGCCACTTTGTGACGCCGGAGCGCCGATAGCGTGCGGTAGCTGAATTCATGGATTTTGTCCAGTCCTTTGCTTCGCAGCGCGATAACAATGATGTTCTTTTTGACGGAAACGGAGCGTAATCGTCCGGTTGTGGCCTGATACTCACGTGTAATGACGGTACCGGTGGCATCAGGCTGCAACGTATTCTTGATGTGGATAGGGATGTTTCTTGCCTGAAGTGGCAGTACTGTCCGCGGATGCAGCACCTTGGCTCCAAAGTGTGACATTTCGGCGATTTCGGAGTAGTGCAGCTGGGGTATTGTGACTGCGGTCGGCACAATATCAGGATCGGCCGTCAGGACTCCGTTTACATCCGTCCAGATCTGAACTTCATGGGCATCAAGCGCCTCACCCAGCAGGCTCGCAGAATAATCGGAGCCGGATCGGCCGAGTGTGGTGATTTCATTCTCGGAAGTGGATCCGATAAAACCGGTCACGATCGGAATGCTGTTTTCCATTGGAAGCAGGTTCTCCCGAATCTGCCTGATGGTGGTAGCCATATCCACATCGGCATCCCCAAAACGGTTGTTGGTTCTCACCAGTCGGTGCGATTCAAGAGCACGGGACTGCGTCCCGGAGGCCACGACCGCGGCTGAAAATATGTTGGATGAGAGCCGCTCGCCATAAGAGAGGATCCGGTCGCTCTGTCGATCCGTAATCAGGCTCTGCCCCTGAAGACCCGAGAGTTCTGTTTCAAGCTTACCCAGCAGTTCGTTCACGCGACGGACCTGTTCACCCGCATCATCGGATTTGAATTCGTCCAGTGTATTATGGTGTCTGCGCTTCAACAGCTCGAAACGCTCTCTCCAGGAATTGTCCGAGACCGACGCCAGCTTCATTAATGCAATAAGTTCATCGGTCACGCCGCCAAGGGCGGATACAACAACAGCAACATTAGCATCCTTGTGCTGTTGATTTACGATGACCACAGCATTGCGGATACGGGGGGCATCATAGAGCGATGTCCCGCCAAATTTCAAAATTCGCAACATTATTCAGTAAATACTAATTGGTACTTTTGTGTTAATTCAGGGAATTTTTTTTTAACAAGAGATTGAATAGCTTCAAATTCTATAAGAAAGGCATCGTGGCCATTGTCGGAAGCAAGTTCGACATAGCGTGCGTTTTTCAATAATACGGCAAGTTCTTTCTGTTCGTGAACGGGATACAATACGTCGGAACTGATTCCGATCACAAGAACGGGTATGTCCAATGCGCCAAGCACCTGCTCAAAGGATCCACGGCCACGCGATACATCGTGACTGTCCATGGCCTGGGTAAGACGCACATAAGTGACCGCATCGAACCGATCGACCAGCTTGCTGCCCTGGTAGTTTAAATAGGATTCCACCTGGTAGCAGGATTTGCCTGGCTGCGGCATGCGGGCAAATCGTCTTTCAAACGAGCCGGCGCTTCGGTAGGTGATCATGCCCATCATTCGGGCAGCGGCAAGACCATCGACGGGTGGATCATCAGGCGGGTAGTGCCCATCCTTCCATCTCGGATCGGCGTACAATGCCCTGCGCTGCGCCTCTCCAATTCCGATTGCCCATGCGGAATGCGCTTTACCCATCGCGATCAGCAGAAGTTGTTCCGGACGATCATCCATTATACCAAATTCGAGTGCCTGCATTCCACCCATGGATGCACCTACGACAAACCGGATACGTTTCACCCCCAGGTGATCCAGTAAACGCTGCTGCACCCTGACCATATCACGAATGGTGACGACCGGGAAATCTCCGCCATAACGTTTACCGTTTTTCGGATTTCTGCTGAGCGGACCTGTCGTTCCATAACAGCTGCCCAGTACATTGCTGCAGATGATATAGTGTTCGTCGGGGTCAAGCAGCCTTCCTTTTCCGAAAAAACCGGTCAGCCACTCATCGGCCGCAGCGTGACCCGTGAGAGCATGAAAAACCACAACGGCATTGCTCTTATCGGCATTGGGCGTGCCCCAGGTCTGGTATGCAACATCCAGCTCCGGGAACTCAAAACCCGATTCGGTCACGAATGGAGTCTGATCCCTGAATATGAGACTTTCTTGTTTATATGACATTTTTCGATTGATTCATATCGAATTTCTCCTCATTTTACCTGCGTTGTTTGTCTGTTACTGAATTTCGGGTTATGGTTGATCCGGGATTTGGTTGTTGATTGAGAGCCTCCGGCTATTGCAGAGCCGGAGGCTTTTTTTTGCGTACTATGGGTTACAATCACACGCAACCCATATTCATTCCATTTACACTGTCTTTTTAAACGCTTCCTCAAAGTCGTAAATGATGTCATCGATGTGTTCAAGTCCGACAGAGACTCGAACCAGGTCTTCCGTTACACCGGTTGATCGCTGTTCCTGATCGGTGAGCTGCTGGTGCGTTGTAGAAGCCGGGTGTATGACCAGTGTCTTGGCATCACCGACATTGGCCAGATGGCTCGAGAGTACGGTATTGTCAATGAACTTGCGTCCGGCTTCGTATCCGCCTTTGATACCGAACGTTAATACAGATCCAAACTTTCCTGGATTGAGGTATTTTTTTGCAAGGTCGTGATATTTGTGTCCGGGCAGACCGACGTAGTTGACCCACTCCACATGGTCATTGCGCTCCAGCCATTTGGCCAGTTCAAGTGCATTTTCACAATGTCGTTCGATCCGGAGTGAAAGCGTTTCAATTCCCTGCAACAACAGAAAACTGTTGAATGGCGATTGTGAGGGACCAAAATCACGGAGTCCTTCTACACGTGCGCGGATGGCAAATGCGATATTGCCAAACGGACCCTGGTCACCAAATATCTCCCAGAAATTGATTCCATGGTAACCGGGAGACGGCTGATCAAACAGCGGGAATTTGCCATTGCCCCAGTTGAAATTGCCGGCATCTACCAGCACACCCCCAATGGATGTTCCATGACCGCCAATCCACTTGGTTGCCGATGAAACAATGATATTGGCACCAAAATCAATGGGTCGGGCAATGGCTCCTGCCGCTCCGAATGTGTTATCCACAATCAAAGGAATTCCGTTTTTCTGTGCCACCGCTGCAAGTCCCTCAAGGTCCGGGACATTCGATTTGGGATTTCCCAGCGTCTCCACAAAGATCGCCTTGGTGTTATCGTCAATTTTGGCCTCATAAGCAGCAGGCTCATCCTCTTCCACAAATTTCACATCTATTCCAAGCCGGGGCAGCGAGACTTTGAACTGATTGTAGGTCCCGCCATAAAGGTTGCTGGTAGAGATGATATTATCCCCTTTTTGAGCTATGGTAATAATGGTCAGAAACTGGGCGGCCTGTCCCGATGAGGTAGCTACTGCCGCTACACCTCCCTCAAGAGCTGCAATCCGCTTCTCGAAAACATCGTTGGTCGGATTCATGATTCTGGAGTAGATGTTGCCGAATTCCTTGAGTCCAAACAGTGCGGCTGCGTGGTCGGAATTGTCAAAGACATAGGAGGTGGTCTGGTAAATCGGTACAGCCCTCGCATTTGTGGCAGGATCTTTTTCCTGGCCGGCATGCAGTTGCAGTGTTTCGTATTTGTATGACCTGTTGTCTGCGTTATCGCTCATGAGTTGAATTTGGTTGGTTTTTGTTCTTGTTTGTGCTTATTGCAGAATTCTGATTGTATATTTGGTTTGTCTTGTTCAAAAAAAAAGCCTCAACCGGTACCGATGCCGGAAGAGGCTTTTGAAATCGAAAAAACCGTCTTCCCTCATCTTTCCCTTGTTTGCCGGAGCTTGCAAGAGCAGGAATTAGCACCTGACCTTCGGCATCACCGAAGCGGTTGCTAAGGCTTCAAAGGGCCTGATCCCTCCGCCTTTCTCGATAAGAGACTTTCTACCAGTTCAAGGAACAAAAAAAGGCCCTTCTCGAGATTCCGGAAAGGGCCTTAAGACTCAGCAGCTACGCATAACCAGACCCTCACCTGTGGTGGCAGGACATACAACAAAGGGCCTTGCAAGCGTAAGCGAAAATCATGTACTCTAATTACTAACGTTTTTCAGTTGTAAAACTGAATTATTACAAATCAGGTTTAAGTTTACCACTTTATTGCAAACGTGTCAACATTAAATCCAATAATTTCTGTTTGTTGGAGTAAAAACCGCTGAATTAAGCCCAAAATACCGCTACCGGTACCCATAGCTTTTCAGAAAACTCTCTTTGTCACGCCATTTTTCACGAACTTTCACAAAGAGCTTCAGAAATGCTTTTTTCCCGGTAAAATGCTCGATCTCCTTTCTGGATCGCGTGCCCAGCTCTTTAAGCATGGCACCTTTTTTGCCGATGAGTATGCCTTTTTGTGAACTGCGGCTGACCACAATTTCCGCATCAATTCTGTCGATATTTTCTTCTTCTGCAAACGCCACAATATTGACAGCACATGAGTAGGGCACTTCTTTGTCATAAAGCAGAAAAAGCTGCTCTCGAATGAGCTCGGATACAAAAAATCGCATGGACAGGTCGCTTGCCTGCTCTTTGGGATAAAAAGCCGGTCCCTCCGGCAGACGGTCCTTGATTTTTTTTAACAGATCCCCCACACCGAATCCGTTCATGGCCGATATAGCAACAGCATCAACATAATTAAAATGCTTCGAACATGCAGAAAGGGCAGCTTCTTCGGAACCAGGTACCGGATTATCCGCTTTGTTTCCAGGCGGTTCTGCAACACCCCCTCCTTCCAGCAAATCGATTTTATTGACAACCAGCATGACCGGCAGTCCGAGTGCTGCCAATGTCTCCCAGACCACATCGTCCGATTCAGGCGGCCGCCGTCCATCCACCAAATGGAGCAGCAGATCGGCATCTCTTCGGAGCCGGATCACCTGATCCATCATTTTTTCCTGAAGGAGATATGACGGCTGGATGATGCCGGGAGTATCGATGAATACGATCTGCGAGTCCTCATCCGAGTAGAACCCGGGAATGCGGTGCCGGGTGGTCTGGGCCTTGTGTGTGATGATGGACAGTTTTTGACCAAGCAGACGATTGAACAATGTCGATTTGCCGGCATTCGGCCTTCCGATGATTCCGACGAAACCGGCTTTATGCTCTTTGTTTCCTGCAACTTCCTGATTCATAAATTCCACACGCATAATTGCAGATCCGAAGCGAATTCACCCTTTGATGATGGATACCATTCGCCGGACGGTGTTTTCCAGTCCGTTAAACAGGGCATCGGCAATGAGTGCATGGCCGATACTGATATCCGCCAGGTGCGGCACGTGATCCAGAAACGGCTGAATGTTCTCAAAATTGAGTCCGTGACCGGCATTTACCCTGAGTCCGAGCTCGTGGGCCTGAATCGCGGCATCCCTGAGACGTTTCAGTTCGTTTTTGCGCACCGGATCGGTGGTGGCATTGGCATAGCTGCCGGTGTGGAGCTCAACGGCCTCGGCTTCGAGCTCGGCAGATATCGCAATATCCTCTTCGGAAGGATCCACAAACAGACTGATTGCAATCCCGGCCTGCTTGAAAGGTGGAAAGACCTTTTCCCGATAATCATCTCTGACCTTGCGCATATCAAGACCGCCTTCGGTGGTAAGCTCCTCGCGGCTCTCCGGCACAAGTGTGACCAGATCCGCTTTTATGCCTGTGCAGATTTCAATCATTTCATCGGTTGCCGCCATCTCAAAGTCGAACAATCCCCGGGTCACCTTGCGCAATCGGTACACGTCATCGTCGCGAATATGGCGCCGATCCTCCCGCAGATGGAAAACGATACCGGCCGCACCGGCTTTTTCAGCTACCATGGCGGCTTCAACCGGATCGGGGACGGTCTCCCCTCTCGCATTCCTCAGTGTGGCTACATGGTCAATGTTAACTAGCAGGTTTCTCATGGTTCCGTTGTGAAAAAAATTGAACCGGTACATGGGAAAGCCCGGAACCTCCCGTACCGGATATGACTATTTCAGATAATAGTTGTAATTTACGAACTTGTCCACTTAAGTGTAGCATGACTATGAGCAAGTAACGGAAT
>SKXL01000020.1 GCA_007128425.1 Balneolales bacterium
CGGCAGGAAGCAGTATATCCGCTGGAATGGGTTGCCGAAGGCAAATTCTGGCCAAGTGTCGGCCGGATTGACGAGGTTTATGGAGACCGCAACCTGATGTGCAGCTGCCCTGATCCGACGGTGTATGCTGAAGATTGATTTTTTATCGTCTTGTGTGACGATGTACAGCTATGGATCAGCATGCTGTGCCGGGAGAACGTTCTGGAGCAACTACCGCTCTACACGTCCGGGATGGATTTGGCTATGGATCACCCAGGCATCCGGGTAACGCAGCCTTACAAAATCGGTGAATTCATTGGCGCGCCGGCGGTCCAGGAAGTCGCCGACCTGCACCCTGTAGTAGGGCTGTTGAAAAACCATGTAGGTGCGTGGCTGGGGCGGGGCACTTACGCTGCTGATCCACTCCTCAAAATCTTCCCGGATCTCATCGGCCAGCCTTGCATCCTGGGTTGATATGATCTGGATGCGGAAACCGTGGTTTTGATCTGCACGATCCCGCGTTTCCTCCGGCTTCTCGGGTTGCATATAATGGACGGGAATTTCGTTGCGTACACCTGTTTGAAGATCGGCCAGCCTGCTGCGGTATGCCTGGAGATCGACGGCCAGTTCAGGTAATTCCTCAAGCAACGCTTCGGCTCGTTCTTCCAGCCGGATCACCATGTCTTCATCGGAATCTTCATCGATGACCAGCTCATCCATATGCTCGGCAAGATCGGCATAATCCTCGAATGCCTTGTCAAGGAGCTGATCCATTTCTTCATCCCGAAGCTCATCAGTTGGTGCACAAGAGGCCAGCATCACTGCCGTAAACAGAAGCGGCAGCAAAAATAAACGAAACGGCATCATCAGGAATACGTTCATCTTGGGTTCTGCAGAATAAGAAGGTGTAAGATTAACAGATGGCGCAAGATCCTTGAAATCAGATACCAACAGGGTGCCAGGTGGTTTTGACTTCCTGAACGTCCATGATGTAATATGGAGTCTGGGACTCTTCCTTCATCCAGTTGGTACCGTCATAAAAGTGTACCCTCTTAACGTTGAGATGCGCACTTTCCTGTATGTTTTTTTTCTGCTCCGGATCATCGGCCGCGCAGAGTACGGCATTCACATCCATATGAGTGGCGAGATGAGGAATGAGATCGGCCCGAAAACCGGTAAGTATGTTGACCACTCCTCCCGGTACATCCGAGGAGTGGATCACCTCAGCCAGGGTACAGGCAATGCTTCCATATTTTTCGGAGGAGATCACCACGCACGTGTTGCCGCCCGCAATAACCGGTGCTATGAGAGATATGAGACCGATTAGTGGATAATCGTCCGGAGCGACAATACCCACAATTCCCGTTGGTTCGGGAATGGAGAAGTTGAAATGAGGACTGGCAACCGGATTTACACTGCTGAAAAGCGCTGAATACTTGTCGGTCCAGCCGGCATAGTGAACCAGACGGTCGATCGCGGTATCGGTCTCATTCTCAGCCCTTCGCCTGGATACCGCAGCACGTTCCAGTTCCGCTATAAACTGTTCCCTGCGTCCTTCCATCATCTCCGCCATGCGATAGAGAATCTGTCCCCGGTTGTATGCAGCACGCCCGCTCCAGTCAGACTGCGCCTTTCTTGCTGCCTGAACCGCATTGCGAAGATCCTTGCGGGATGCGCGGCACAGGTTGGCCAGGGGTTTCTGCTTTTTGTCCAAAGCCGGGAAATAGTGCTCCGACTCGGACCGGGAGAACTTGCCACCAATGTACAGTTTACAGGTTTTCAAAACATTCAGTCGATTGCTCATTATGACAGCTCCAGATAGGGTGAAAGGCCGTGAATGCCGCCTTCGCGGCCGATTCCGCTCTCCTTGTATCCGCCGAAAGGAGAAGTCGGGTCGAATTTGTTGAAGGTATTGGCCCAGATTACTCCGGCCCGGATGCTCTTGCCGACCTTGAAAATCTTGGATCCCTTGTCGGTCCATACGCCTCCGGAGAGTCCGTAGGGAGTATTATTGGTCAGGGAGACGGCTTCTGCAGGTGTACGGAAGGTCTGAATGGTGAGAACAGGTCCGAACACCTCCTCCTGCACAATACGATGAGACTGGCTCACATTTTCCACCAGCGTGGGGCGACACCAGTACCCTTTTTCGGGTAGATCACATTTGGTCTGATAGATCCGTTGATCACTTTCAACACTTTCGGAGAGGAAACCCAGAATACGGTCCAGCTGGACTTTCGAGTTGATGGCTCCGATATCGGTATTTTTATCGAGTGGATCACCGACGATGAGCGTTTCCATGCGCATTTTGAGCTTTTGCACGAGCTCGTCTGCAATCCCCTCCTGCACCAGCAGCCTCGAACCTGCACAGCAAACGTGCCCCTGATTGAAAAAGATGCCATTTACAATTCCCTCTACAGCCTGATTAACCGGCGCATCATCAAAAATGATATTGGCCGCTTTGCCGCCCAACTCAAGTGTATATTTCCTGTCGGTACCGGCCATCGCTTTCTGGATGATTTTGCCAACTTCGGTTGATCCGGTAAAGGCGATTTTGTCGATATCGGGATGACGGACGATTTCCATACCGGTTTCACCAGCTCCGGTAACGATATTCACCACACCGGGAGGCAGGTCGGCATCCTGAATAAGTTCAGCCAGTTTAAGTGCAGAAAGGGGAGTGGTTTCAGCCGGTTTGATGACCACCGTATTGCCGGTGGCCAGTGCCGGTGCGATCTTCCAGGCCGCCATAAGCAGCGGGAAGTTCCACGGGATGATCTGGCCTGCCACACCTAATGGCTTCGGATCGACACCGGGGAAAGCATATTTCAGCTTGTCGGCCCAGCCGGCATGATAAAAGAAGTGGGCGATCACCTGCGGAATGTCAATGTCACGTGATTCCCGGATCGGCTTGCCGCTGTCCATGCTCTCGATAATGGCAAATTCACGCGCGCGCTCCTGTAACAGACGGGCTATCCGGTAGATGTATTTGCCGCGCTCTTTGGCCGGCATCTTTGACCAGACTCCGTTATGGGCCTTGCGAGCGGCGGCCACGGCTTTGTCCACATCTTTCTTGCCTGCTTCGGCAAACAAAGCCAGGACCTCCTCATTCGAGGGATTAACAGAGTCAAAATAGTTGCCGCTCTCCGGTTCCTGAAACTTGCCGTCGATAAACAGTTGATACTGCTCTTTGATCTTCACGTAGTCCGGACTCTCGGGAGCCGGGTCATAGGACCATAGTTCATCGAAACGCAGGCTCTGGCGGGTGGTAAGTTCCTTTTCCGACATAAGATTAACCGATAGAGAAATAGTCAGGTGATTGATAATGTCCGGTCTTCTGCTTGATGATCTGCATCAGCAGGTCGTTGGCTAGCGAACTTGCGCCAAAACGGAAAAGATCCGGGTCGAGCCAGTCGGCGCCGAGTGTCTCCTTGACCATAACCAGGTAGTGAAGCGCCGTCTTGGAGTCGCGAATGCCGCCGGCCGGTTTCATACCGACCTTGTTGCCGGTTTTGATATAATAGTCGCGGATAGCCCCCAGCATGACCAGTGTCACGGGCATGGTTGCTGCGGGCGAGATTTTTCCGGTAGAGGTTTTGATGAAATCGGCACCGGCATACATTGCGATATCACTTGCCTTGCGTACGTTGTCGTATGTCTCCAGTTCTCCCGTTTCCAGAATCACTTTGAGATGTGCCGGTCCGCATGCCTCCTTGATTGCTGCTATTTCATCATAGACATAGCCGTAGTCGCCTTTCAGGAAAGCCCAGCGCGAGATAACCATGTCAATTTCATCGGCACCCTCTTCCACCGCATATTTTACCTCATCAATGCGCGACTCCAGCCGGCCCATACCGCTCGGGAAAGAGGTGGCCACACTGGCCACATGAATGCCCGAGCCTTTCAGTGTTTCAACTGCAAGTTTCACATGATTCGGATAGACACAAATGGCAGCCACTTGTGGAATTTCAGGATCAATTTCGTGCGGGTAGAGCGCCTTGTAGCACAGCTGTCGCACCTTTCCGGGAGAGTCCATGCCCTCCAGTGTGGTAAGATCAACCATTCGCAATGCCAGCTTCAGCGCAAAGAGCTTGGACTCCTTCTTGATGCTTCGGGTTCGAAATCGGGCGACCCGCTCCTCCACTCCAATCTGGTCAATGGGAACAGTCTGTTTAAAATCAGGAATCATACGGTTAGCCGTGGTTTATACAAGCCACAATAATAGTCAGATTGCGTGTTAATTTCCAGTTTCAGGCAACGAGTTGTAGGTCTTTCTGCCACGAAAAAAATAGTGCCAGATGATGGAATAGGGGCGCAGGACCGTTTTATCACTTACAGTGATTCTGGCGGTTTTCAGAGACGCTCTGGCTGAAATCAGGTCGGGCAATGACCGGTAGAAATGAAGATGTGCGCGCAGAATGGCCCCACATTCCCGCCACTGAAGCCGCAGAAAAGCCCGGAAGAAAGCCACACCATCCAGGATCATACGCATCAGCAGCCGTCCCGGTAGTTGCCACGAACATAGATTTTTAAAGATCATTTTCAGGTTGTTTCGGTAGTTGTAGTAAATTTTACGGGGAGAATCGGGTGGAAGTGAGCCGCCGCCCAGGTGGTACACGACCGATTCAGGGCAGTAGCGGACCCGGTAACCCCGGTTCCAAAGTCGCCAGCAGAGATCGATTTCCTCCATGTGAAACTCGAAAGTCTCATCAAATCCACCGCTCTCAAGAAAATGATGCCGTCGGACAACCAGTGCGGCACCACTGGCCCATGAGATATCACATGGCACATCGTACTGACCGGTATCCTCTTCCAGCGTATCAAAAATGCGTCCCCTGCAAAACGGATAGGCATATCTGTCAAGCAAACCGCCTGCAGCACCGGCATATTCAAAATAGTTCCGCTCGTTCCAGCTGCGCAGTTTTGGTTGCGCTGCCGCCAATTTGATATCCGAAAGCAGCATTTTCTTCAACGGATCAAGCCATCCGGAAGTGACCTCCACATCATTATTCAAAAAAATCAGATTATCAGCCCGGGCATGACTGGCGGCCCGATTGTTTCCGCCACAATATCCGTGGTTGCGCTCCATGGTCACAATCTTCATTTCCGGGAAACGGCGGGCAACCCATTCCGCCGTTCCGTCAGTAGAGGCATTGTCTGCTATGATAATTTCAGCTTTATCCCGGGAGTGCTCCCATACCGACGGCAGATAGGTTTTAAGGTGATGAAGAGCATTCCATGTGACAATGATAATACTGAAATCGGGCATTATTGACTGATTTGGATAATTCCGGAGTGAGAAAAAAATCGTATTACAACAATAGAAAATGCTTTATCCCGGCTGCATATTGCCGTATTATGACATCATTACAAACCGTGACCCTATGATACACAATATGTACGATGCTTAAAATAGGGCTGATTTCAGATACCCATCACTTTCTGGATCCACAAATAGCCGACTACTTTAGCGGCGTGGATGAGATCTGGCATGCCGGTGATTTCGGAAGTATTGAGGTAGCTCGCCGGCTCGAAGCCATTGCACCCCTTACCGGAGTCTACGGAAATATTGACGGTCAGGATATTCGCGCACAATATCCAATGCATCAACGGTTCGAGAAGGAGGGTGTGAATGTCTGGATCACGCATATTGGCGGCAATCCCGGTCGCTATGCACTCCCCATCAAAATGGATCTGGAACAGCATCCTCCCGATCTGTTTATTTGCGGTCACACTCACATCCTGAAAATTTCCCGTGATCATGAAAAGAGTAATATGATTTTCATGAATCCCGGAGCGGCAGGAATACAAGGCTTTCACGAATTCCGGACTGTTGTCCGGTTTGGGCTTGCCAGAAGCAAGATAATGGATGTGGAGGTGATCAATCTTGGAAAGAGATCGGGAAGCCGGGGAAAGACGGGGACATAATGTGATTCCGATGGTTTTGGACTTCCGGCATTATGAGGTTGGTCCGACCTGACGCTGAACAAGCGTATCGACATTCATGGCCGACTGCATTACCAGCGGAATACCACCACCGGGATGCGTGCTGCCACCGCAAAGAAAGAGATTGTCGTACCAGGGTGACTTGTTCCGCGGTCGTCGAAATGCCGCATTTCGGTTATTTGAGCTTGTACCGTAGATACTTCCCCTGTTCGAGCCATAGTGTCGCTCAAAATCAGGAGGAGTGATCACTTTCCTGACCACTATGGAATCTCTGAGACCTTCGAGGCCGCGAGCCTCCATAGTGTGGATGATATGGTCTGTATACGTCTCTGTCCATTCATGCCAATGCTGACCGTTAGCCGTATAGGGTGTGTTTACCAGTATGAAGAGGTTCGAGCATTCGGAAGGGGCGTCGTGAGGTTCGGTTACCGAGGTATTGGTGATGTACACCGTCGGATCCTGCGGTGGTTCCTTAAGATTAAAAATCGACCGAAACTCCTCTTCGTAATGTTCGGAAAAAAAAATGTTATGGTGCTCTAATTGCGGAAAGGTTCGGTTCAACCCCAGCAATACAACGAAACCCGAACAGGAGGGTTCTATGCGCGAAATCTTTCTTTTTTTCAACGGGGAAAGCGCATTGCCTGGCATGAGATTCAGATAGGTTGCCGTGGCGTCGCTGTTGGCGACCACAATATCGGCCTCGTAAAGTGTTCCATTAATCATGATCCCGGAAATCGTGCGTTTGCGACCGGGATCCGGAACGATCATGTCTACAGGCACACCCGTGTGAATCCGTACTCCGCAGTCCTCGGCCAGTTTCTCCAAAGCCCTTGCCAGATTATACATGCCACCTCTGATATAATATCCACCCAGCCGTAGTTCCACATAGGGAATGACGTTCAATGTGGCCGGTGCCTGATAAGGTGAAGAACCGTTATAAGTCGGGAATCGCTTGAAAAGCTGGCGCAGCTTCGGTGAGCTGAAGTAATCATCAACGCGTTTGGAAACGGTTGAAAAGGCATCAATGCGCAGAAAATCGGGGATGTCACGCAGCTGCAAGTCAGCAAGTCCCTGCAGCGGATTGAAAAGAAATGACTCAGCGGTACGACGGTACAGGTCGAATCCGTAATCAAGGAAATCATCCCAGGCTTCTACATCTTCCGGGGCGATATGCATCAACTCCTCCCTGTTTTTAGCCCGATCATGATAATTATGAAATACGGATCCATCAGAGAATTGATAGCGGCATATCGGTTCCGGCTGGACCCATTCCAGGTAGTCGGCAACCGATGCACCGCAACGCTCAAACACCTGCTCCAGCAGAAAGGGCATGGTTAGCAGACTGGGACCCGTATCGAATCGGAAACCGGCTTCGCGTACTTCTTGCATTTTGCCACCAGGAAATTCATTTTGCTCGAACAGATCCACTTTATGTCCACGTGATGCCAGTATGGCTGCTGCCGACAAACCACCTAATCCTGCTCCAATAACACTGATTTTCATCTGAGTCTCGTAATTCAAATAGGTTTTTTAGAAAGAACGGCCACCGATTCGATATGATATGTCCGGGGAAACATGTCGACCGGCTGGACACGTTCCACACGGTAGCATTCTGCCAGCATGGCTGTATCTCGGGCCTGGGTAGCGCTGTTGCAGCTCACGTAAATTATTTTTTCAGGAGCGATTTTTTTGATCTGATCAATCACCAACTCATGCATACCGGCACGCGGTGGATCAGTAACGATCACGTCGGGTCTGCCGTAATGTTCGACCAATTTATCATTGAAGATGTCCTTCATGTCGCCCTGCTCGAAACAGGCATGTTTCACCCGGTTTTCAGCGGCGTTCTCCCTTGCTTTCTCTACGGCCCCCTCGTGGATCTCAATTCCAACCACTTTTTTGGCCATGGTGCTGAGATAGAGTGACAGCGTCCCCACACCGCAATACAAATCATACAGAATCCTATCCTCTGATGGTTCGGGCGCCATTCCACGTCCAGATGAACCGGCTGATGCATGTGATGAGGAGTTCCCGAGCGCCTGCAGAACCACATCATACAAAGCCTTTGCCTGTATGGTGTTGGTCTGGAAAAATGTATCAGGATCTATGCGGAAATGATAGCTTCCGATATGCTCCCGGATGTAACCCGGTCCGTGCATCACATTCTGGTAGCGTCCTTCCGATGACGGAGAGCGCGTGTCGTTGATGGTGTTGATAACCGTGGTGATCTCCGGGAAGATGCCCAGAAGATGCGTTGTCATTGGCTGAATGACATGATTGTCGTCGCCGTTGGTGACGAGGTTAACCATCAGATCACCGGTATGCACGGAATTGCGGATAATCAGGTTTCGAAGAAATCCTTCATGTTTGTGAGAATTGTATGGAAGGATGCGGTTGGCAAGAGCGTACTCCCGAACGGCTTCAAGAATCCGGAAGGATACCGGATTCTGCAGGTGACACTCCTCCAGATTCAAAATGCGATCATAGCGACCGGGAACATGGAGGCCAAGGGCAAAATCCCTGTCCATGATGGGTTTGTCGGACTGTATCTCGTCATCGGTGAGCCATCGGCGGTCACCGAAGGTGTACTCCATTTTGTTGCGGTAATAGAAAGGCTCCGGTGCCCCGATCACCGGCTCGGTTTGGATATCCCGAAAGCCACCTATGCGTTGGAAATGATCGGCAACATGATCGGACTTGAATTCCAGCTCTTGCTCATAGGGAACATGCTGCCAGGTACAACCGCCACAGACACCGGCATGACGGCATTTGGGGGTAATTCTGAGCGGTGAAGGTTCCAGTATTTCGATCAGCCGGCCCTCCGCGTAGTTTTTTCGCTTCCGGTTGATGCGGATGCGGACCCGGTCGCCGGGTGCGGTATTTTTAACGAAAACGGCATAGTCACCGGCTCTTCCCAGACCCTTGCCTTCAAAAGCAGCAGTCGTGATATCCAGAATCAGTTCCCGTCCCTTCTTTACCGGTGATGGTGGTGTTTTTTGATTCATTCCAGATCAGCTGATTTTGCTCCTGATGATTCCTTGACAGGAATATCATACGTTTCAAAGAGCAGGGCATATGCTTCGGGACCGGTATCATCGTCACCAATACGAGACATTCGGGACATGACCAGGTCGTACTGATGTGTTGCAAACACGTTTAGCGTCTCCAGAAACCGCAGTGCAATCCGGGGGTGTCGCTTCCCGAGCGTCTGGTAGTCGGAAATAAAAAAGCCGTAAAGCACAGTCTCCGTGGTACATCTTGCAGTGGCCTTGCGCCGAACCAGATAATCCACACTGAAGGCTCCAAAACACTCAGGAGCATGGAGCACGGCAAGCTGTGCCGCATTATCTGTATGCTCCTCCTGATACAGGAGCTCGACCGATCCCTGCTCTATCATGTACAGACCCGTTCCCGGATCACCCTGATGATAAATATATTCACCGGCTTTGAAACGGCGCCGGTGGCTAAGTTGCAGGAATTCATAGCGCTCAAGCTGCGACATTCGCTTTAAAAATGGTGACTGAAAGATCAGATCGGATTGCGCCTTGATTCGCTTCCAGAATTTTGGTTTGATCATGGAGTATAATAAACGTGATAAATACCTTTCTGTGCTCAGAATTCATCAGTTAAGGTACAAAATGATATGATAAATTAATCAATGAAATCTTGGGGAAAGACCACAGTTCATTGTGGTGCCAGACTGTAACAAGCCCCATTTGAAGGCACCATCCGTACACCGTCATACACCCTCTCAAATGCATGATATAATACACAATGAAAGACCAATATTTTTTAACAGTAAAACGAAAATTAATGAAATTAAAATGAGTGGCCGATGCCGAAGTGCCAGTAGGGATTGCTGTTATTGAACCAACCGCGCTGCAGATCATGTACTCGATAGGCGACATCAATTCGGAATACCAGGTACTCCCAATCCAGGCGGACTCCGAATCCCGAACCGACGGCGATCTGCTTGTAAAATTGGTCAAACTTGAACTTTCCTTCATCGAATGGGCTTCGGGTGCCATACCAGATGTTGCCGAAGTCTGTGAAACCCGCAATGCCCCAGTTCGTGCCAAGAAAGTTATGAAACACAATATGCCGGTACTCCAGAAAGCCGGCAAGCTTCAGATCACCACCGTTGATCGGAACCTCGCCGGCACCCGGATTGAGGTCGGCAGGGCCGAGCCGAAGCGGTGGCCACCCGCGGATATCGTTACTACCACCGGCAAAAAATCTCCTGTTAAGTGGAATTTGCTGCGTTACACCAAAAGCATGGGCATAACCTGCAAAGGCACGCCATGCAAAAACCCCGTTTTCCAGAACCGGCTGATAATCCCGGTAATCAAGTGAAACACGCACAAACTGGCTATACGTTAGTGTACTGTCACTAAGATTAAGGGAGGGCACGGTACCCTGAACATCGCCCGGTTCAAAGATGAATCGATCCATCAGGTAGGGTATGGTTCCTCCGAATTCAATGGAAGATTCACTGAAAAAACCGTAGTTCCTTTTGATCAGATCTGTATTGGCATAGCGGAACGTATAGCGGATGATGGAGCTGAACTGCGGATTGAAATCCTCAAGAATCCTCTCCACGATGATATCATCAAAGCGATCACGAAGATTGCGTTCGAACTCGGATGTGGCCGAAGCGTCCAACCAGTCCAGTTCTATCAGATCGAGCAGACTGGCCATCTGTCCGCGATGTCTCACCTCAAACTGGTTGTTGAACCGGAAATTTGCATTGATAGTAAAATTCTCCTGGCGGCTCTGGGCCCAGCTGAAACGATAGCGTGTGCTGGTGTTCAGGAAAAAGGGAGTCTGATCGAGTCGCATAAATGGGAAATTAAGTCGAGGCACAGTGTAGGCGGTGCTCAATTCGGTGCTGTTGAGCAGGGTTCCGCTTACATATTCGAAATTGCCCTGAACACCTACCTCAAAATTTTCTGCACCCTGAAAAAGATTGTTGTTGATGTATCTTACACCTGCGCCGGCACCGAACCCCAGGCGTCTCATTCCGAAAAAATCAAACTGGATGCGATGCCGTGGAAGGGTCTGCATCCGGACGTATACCGGCAGTATTTCATTGGAATAGTCAGGCAGTGACCCGTCGTCGGTGTGGCCAAACTGATTGACGACAAGCATGCCAAGATTCTGGTACTGGTTGACCGAGTTGCGGTACGCATTGTTGTCATACAGTGTTCCGGGCTTGAAAAGCAATTGTCGTGAAATCAGCCCGGTGCGTGTTCGTGCTGATTCGTCGACATTGATGACAATGCGATAGGGATCTTCTGTATAGGGTGAGCCGGAAAGTGTGTCACGGCGAACATTATCAAACTCACCATTGGGCCCACGAAGTTCGACATGCACATTTCCGAAGGTATAGGTGTGGCCGGGGAAGATCCGGAAGAGTACATCGTGTTGAATCGTGTTGACCGTATCCTCCCGAACAACAGCAATCACTGAATCGCGGGTAACGGATGCATACCCGTTATTTCGCAGATGTGTAATGATCCGATTGCGCTCTTCCGCAATCTTTTCATAGGTAAAGGGCAGATTCGAATGAAATGAGGTATCATTGCGAACACGGGTTACAATATCACTGTCCTTGAAAAAATCCAGGATATCTTCATTTGATCCGATTTGCGGCATGCCACTGAAGAAGACATCGCGAATCTGTGATTGTCGTCCCTCCCGGATCATAAACGAAACTTCAACACGCTCCCTGTCAAAAAAAGTAATATTGGTGTCAATGACCGCATTGCGAAACCCGTTCGCCTCATAAAAATTCGTCAGACGTTCAACATCTCGCACCAGCACGTTTTGATCCAGCATGGATGGAGGTTCACCCAGTCGGCTTGAAATTTTGTGCAACTGGTACCAGAGGGTCAGTCCCGGAATTCCCAGAAACTGCCTGTTTGGGCGGGTCCGGACAATGGTGCGCAACTCCCCGTTGCTGAAGGAATCATTGCCGACAAAGCGAACCCTGCGGATGCGGAGATCGTAATCCTGCTCATCCTGCGTCTCAGTTTGAGTTTGCAGGGCACGTGGCTCACTGGCAACGGTTATGGCTCCGGCTTCTGTAAAAAGGCTCTGAATCAGAACGGACAGCAAACACAGGCATATAACACAATTAATGCGTTTCAAAGGGAAATATTACAAATAGAGGGTGACTTACGGTACTGGTATCACACCCGAATATAAGAATTTGGATAAAGGGCTGAAGCGATTAAGGTTCAGAAATCAATCAACTCAGACGTCATCGTAGTCGAATCCCTCGTCTTCCTCTCCGTGGAAGAAATCCTCTTTCATGATGTAATCGGGCCAAATCTCTTCAATGCTTTCGTACGGAGTATCGTCTTCCTCGTCAAGTTCATAGAGATTATCGATCACCTGTTGGGGGCAACCGTTGCGTTCGGCCCATTCAATCAGCTCGTTCCTGGTTGCCGGCCATGGTGCATCCTCAAGTGTTGCAGCAAGTTCAACTGTCCAAATCATATTGTTTCGATATAAAAAATTCGGGTTAGTAACATTCGAGGGTTATAAACTAATAATTATGATAAAATTCAAGTCCCTAACGGCATCACAATAAAATAATTTTGCCAGGGGTTAACCATGAAGTGAAAGTTTGCTATTTTACGGAATCACGCAACAGTAATTAAATTTAATTTTGAGGTTTTTTATGGGTTCATTTGGCGGTATAGAATGGCTTGTTATCATACTGGTGGTTTTGCTTCTCTTCGGTGCAAAGAAAATTCCCGAGCTCGCTCGCGGTCTTGGACAGGGTATCACCGAATTCCGGAAGGCGTCTACCGACATACGCAAGGAGATTGAAAAAGGTTCACAAGAGCCTACTCAGGCCGAGCGTGAAGAGATGTCGCAGGAAAGGGAAAAACAAAAGGAGAAGCAAAAAGTCAAAACTGAAGATGATCTGGACTAATGGAGATCAGCCTATTTTGTGATTTTTTGAACAAATCAGATTCTGAATACACTGTTCTATCATTTTGAAATATATTGATATTCGCAGCACCCGAAAACAGCTGGATACCGGGGCCACTACGTTGCCGGACCTTGTGAAGGGGTATATTGCGCGCATTGAAGAAATCAACCCTGAAGTTAATGCCATTACGCTGCAGTTAACGGAGCAGGCACTTTCCAGGGCTCATGAGGTTCAGAAAAAAATCGCGTCTGGAACGGCCGGGTCCCTTGCCGGGGTGGTGATTGGTATAAAGGATGTTCTTTGTCACGAAGGCTTTCCTGCCACATGCGCTTCGAACATGTTGAAAAATTACAAGGCAGTCTACAGTGCAACCGTGGTGGAACGCCTCATCGAGCAGGACGCCGTGATCGTAGGCCGACTGAATATGGATGAATTTGCGATGGGTTCATCCAATGAAAACTCAATTTATGGTCCGGCCAGAAATCCGCACAACAACGGAAAGGTCACCGGTGGTTCGAGCGGCGGAAGTGCAGCTGCTGTTGCAGCTGGAATGTGCAACACTTCTCTGGGATCCGATACCGGCGGATCGATTCGTCAGCCCGCATCGTATTGTGGTGTTGTCGGATTGAAACCAAGCTACGGACGCGTATCCCGGCATGGATTGATCGCGTTTGCCTCCTCTTTCGACAGCATCGGACCGTTTGCCCGGTCGGTGACCGATGCGGCAGTTATTCTCAAGGCTATCGCGGGGAAGGATCCGCGGGATGCAACCTCATCCTCCCGTCCGGTCCCCGACTATCCTTCACTTTTGGATAAAGTTAAGGCCGGAATCACCATAGGAATTCCTGAAGAGTATTTCAGCAATGGCCTCGATCCCGAAATACGTGAACGGGTCCTTGATGTTGCTGAAAAGATGAAACAAAAAGGCGCGAAACTGGTCAGCATCAAGCTGCCTCACCTGAAATATGCCATTGCGACCTATTACGTACTGGCCACAGCCGAAGCATCCAGCAACCTTGCGCGCTATGATGGGATACGTTATGGCCATCGGGCCGATATACGGGAGGTGCATGCGCAGCTAAAAAAAGAGGAGGATGCTTCAGGGGGATCCGACGAGGCCATCGACAGTCCCATAATTCGTCTTTACAAGCAAAGTCGTGCGGAAGGATTCGGAACCGAAGTAAAACGCAGGATCATGCTTGGCACGTATGTACTCAGCGCAGGGTACTATGATGCCTACTACGGCAAAGCACAGCGTATCCGTCGTCTCATAAAACAGGATTTTGAGGAGGCTTTCTCCAGGGTGGATGTAATCATTTCACCAACAACGCCGACTACCGCCTTTGATCAGGGCGCCAACCTGGATGACCCGCTGCAGATGTATTTAAACGACATCTATACCATTTCGGCGAATCTGGCCGGTATATGCGGCATAAGCATCCCTGCCGGTGTCCACAGCAGTGACGGTATGCCCATTGGAGTGCAGTTTATGGCCGATGCCTTCGATGAACCGGAATTGTTGAACGCCGCCCGCCTGGCTGAGATCGTTTGTGAGCCAAAACAAGACCAGGTTGCCGAATAATTCCGGATGAGACCTGTGACCGGTCGGCTGATCCATACTACCCTTGTCGTTTCAATCATTTTGATGCTGACCTGGTCTGCCTGCAATCAGGAGCCGAAGGACCCCGGACTCGCGTTTGTGGATCGCGGCCGCGAGGTTCCTGGCTTCAATGCCGATTCCGCCTATTACTTTATCGAACGACAGATTGCATTTGGTCCGAGAAATCCCGGCTCTGAGGGACATCGTCGCACCATGGAATATCTTTCCGGCTCCCTGAAAAGATTTGCCGGGCCCCAGGCCGTCTATGTGCAGCCGTTCACCCATACCGGTTATACCGGAGAGATCTACCAGATGGGCAATATCATTGCATCCTTCAGGCCGGAGTTGGGCGATCGCATTATGTTGCTTGCCCATTGGGATACGCGCCCGCGTGCCGAGAAGGACCCTGATCCGGCCCTGCGAAACCGGCCTATCCCGGGAGCCGACGACGGCGGTAGCGGCGTGGGAGTGCTTCTGGAGATGGCCCGTATTTTCCGGGATCATCCGCCCCCGCTTGGTGTTGATATCCTGCTATTCGACGGTGAAGATTATGGCCGCGAGGGTGATTTGGAATACTACTTCCTGGGATCACGCTACTGGTCAAATAATCCGCCCGTATCCGGTTACCGGCCACGTTTTGGCATACTGTTGGATATGGTTGGCGCCCGGGACGCCCTCTTTCCCCGCGAAGGTTTTTCCATGCAATATGCACCTCGTCTGGTCGACGAGATATGGGAAATAGCCAGGCAGATGGGGTATGATAATCTGTTTATCGACAGGAAAGGATCTTCCATAGCCGATGATCACTGGATTATCAATCGCAAAACCGGCATACCGACTATCAATATCATTCACCACTTACCGCCCCGGCCATTGCAAACCGATGCCCAATTTCCCGACTACTGGCATACGCATGCCGACGACATGGATGTGATTGGCAAGGAAACCCTTCAGGCTGTAGGAGATGTCCTTCTTGAACTTATTTACAACCGTATCCGATGAGATCACAGGCTAAGCCATATGAAAAAAAGCTATCTGAAAATCAGGCTGCTCATGCCGCAGGAAGACCAGGATATTGCCGCTGACGAACTCCTTGCATTTGGTTTTGAAGGCTTTGAGCAGCACGATGACGCGATGGATGCGTGGATATCGGCAGAGAAATTTCCGGAACGGGAAAAAGTACGACTAAGCCAATGGCTGGAAGAGTATTCCGGCGGATCATGGCGTATCATGGATGAGGAGGTGCAGCAAGAACGCAACTGGAACCGGGAGTGGGAAAAAACCATCAAGCCCCAGGTAATTGGCCGTTTTTTTATTCATCCCACCTGGTCGGACCATACGCCTCCACCCGGTACCATCCCGATCACGATAGATCCCAAAATGTCATTTGGAACGGGGTATCATGAAACGACAAGACTGCTGCTCAGGCTTCTGCCCGGGTACGTGAAGGTCGATGATTACGCCCTTGATATGGGTACGGGCACCGGGATTCTGGCCGTTGCCGCACTCCGGCTGGGTGCGGGCAGGGCGATCGGGATTGACATCGACCCATGGAGCTACGATAATGCGCTGGAGAATGCAAAACGGAACAAAGTGGATGACCGTCTTGAAATACGGATTGGGTCATCAGAGATGATTCCAACAGGCACGAAGTTTAACCTTGTGCTGGCAAATATCAACAGGAATATATTGCTGGATCTGGCTGATGTACTTGCAGGAAGCCTTGCACCCGGTGGCATATTGATGCTATCCGGCATTTTGACAGAAGATATTGGGTCTATAGCCGATCATCCGGTCTATCAGAAGCTGAAACTGCTTGAAACCTGCTCGGAAAATGAGTGGCAGGCGTTGGTTTATCAAAAATTATAGCCTTCGATTCTATCCAAAACTTGCTATATTTTGAAATCGGAAACAGTATTCGTACATGATGACACATCATTCCAGACCAATATCACATAAGTATTCATATCCCCAAAAACCTGGTATTTTTTTGTAATCATATATTTCCGAACCCGTACCAACCGTTAATCCGGACACTCAGTGACTCAAAAAACATCATCAACCGACAGTAGCCAAAAAGATCTGGTCTGGGTGGATGCAGCACTCGCAGGAGACCAGCAGGCGTATGAGCGGCTGGTGGACAAGTATCAGCGAGCCCTGTATTTCCATATTCTGAAAATGGTGCGCAACCGTGATGTCGTAGATGACCTGGTTCAGGAGGCATTTATGAAAGCGTTTGACTGCCTTGGATCCTACAATAAACAGTATGCCTTTTCAACCTGGATCTATCGCATTGCTACAAATCACAGCATCGACTATCTCCGGAAAAAAAAGCTGAGCACACTGTCCATCGACGAACCGGTACAGGGCAAAGATGGCGAAATGAATATGGAACTTCCCGATGAAACAACTCAAACGGATATGGAAATCATCCGTAAACAACGTCGGACCATGGTACGGGAAGCGGTAGAGAGTCTGCCGGAAAAATATCGCGTTGTGGTCAGAATGCGTCATATGGAAGAGAAGAGCTACGAGGAAATTGCCGAAGAACTCGAGCTGCCGCTTGGGACGGTCAAGGCACACATTTTCCGGGCTCGTGAATTGCTGAACAGGAATCTCAAGCAAAAACTGGCCGCTTATTGATTTTTTTTTAGTATTTCTGGCGAAGGGAGTTGCTTATAACAGGTAAAGATACGTATCCTCAAAATCAGTGGGTGCAAACATTAATAAAAACAAAACGTCAATGAGGTTAACTATGAGGAAAATTTCACTGCTTGCCGTATTGATCCTGACGCTGTCATGGGTTTCTACAGCTGATGCAAATCATCGCTATACTATCGATGAAGCTGCCTTTGACGATCTTTTTGCTGCTTCCCAGCAAGTCGATCCGATGTCTGCTTTCAGCGGTGCGTTCGGAACAACTGCCTTGCAGGGAGCCGATCATGGAAAGCAACCCGCATTAGCTTTTGCGCTTGCATGGGTGCTTGGTCCCCTTGGGATCCACCGTTTTTACCTTGGAACAGCTACAATGACAGGTGTCGGTTACATTCTTACGCTCGGTGGGTGTGGTATCGTAGCCACGATAGACTGGATTATGCTGCTTATCGAACTTATTGATGAAAACAACTTCGAGAATTACGTCAATAACCCACGATTTTTCATGTGGGTAAATTAGCAAATTGTCCGTCCTTGAAAACTGTTTTAGTGAGAAAAAGGCAAATCCGAAAGGCTTTGCCTTTTTTGATTCAGGGATGGTTCAACAAGATTCAGAATCCAGGCCGTAACCTCACGATTAAATTCTGCGGACGCTATTCTGTTGCGTTCAGTGGCATGATGTTCTGCCCTGTCGATGCCGCCGAAGTAAAAAGCCTGAAACAAACCTCCGCCGGTGAACAGTGCCGTGACATAGTAGCCTGTATAGAAGTTGTAAGCTCCCCATCCGAGCGATACAAGCTGAAGACCAAGGCTTCCCAGCCCCTCTCCGGTTTTGCCTGCGTACATTTGTCCTGACCCGGGAAGAAATGTAGACAAAAGTGCCGCTCTCCGCGGGCTGATGCGGTCCGGCGGGGAGCCGGGCAACGGTCCGGCAATCTCCAGTTTGTCGAGATATATCTGCATTTCCGTGTGTGCTTCCTCCCATCTTTCAAGCTCCAGGAGTGCCAGTATAGGCAGATACCCTGATAGCAGCTGCCAATCCGGATTCCGAACCATGTGATTCAACCGTGCCGATTCCGCCAATACACCTTCCCAATCCTCGCGGAGATACATTAAAAGTGTGCGTTCGTGATGAATTCGATATTGCAGCTCCTGGGACAGACCGCGGGGCGAGGCGCGACGCAGGTTTTCAAAAGCCCGGTCAAAATCACCAAGGTGCTTCAGTGCCCAGGTGCGGGCCAGAAGCGCCTTCATGCGTGTGATCCGCTCACTGGAGTGAAAGTACACTCTTTCGGCCTCCACAGATGCCGATCGATATTCGCGTGCGCCCATTAACGCACTCCATTGGTTAAAAATACCGTTATCTGCGTCGGTGTATTCCTGCTGATACATGCCCCCCTCCAACAGATGGAAGGCAGCGGTACAAGGATTTAAATCAATTTCAGCGGAAAATAGCGCGCAGGGGAATATGCAGATCAAACAGAATGCGCTGATCAATTTCTTCATGGATTTCCTCTTGTGTGATTCTGACAGCTATCGCGCTGCCCCAGATATTGGACACATAAAACAGACCGAATGCGGATCCGGAGGCCCAGGTTCGAGGATGCCGTGGACCCGCACGGGTCAGACTTTCAGCAAAAATTCCGCCAAATACAGCAACCTGGAGAAACGAGCTGATTCCCGAACCCCGGCGACCGGCATACAGCTTCCCGCTGCCGGGGACAACTGCCGACATCAGTGCGGCGACAAACGGTGACTTTCTGTCGGTCCGTTGTAATTCCAGAGCATAATGCCGGAAGCGCTGCTGTTCTTCAGCCATGGCAAAATAGCTGCCGGTAAACATTTTCGAATGATCCTCAAAACCGTTGAAATCCCGGAGCAGTAAATACACACCTGCCAGCTGAAAAGATTGCAATTCGGCATGGATATCGCTTCTGAAATCGCTCGAGGCAAGCGCGCCGGCAGTCACCCGGAGTTCACCGCGGTCACCTTGAATGCCGGCCTGATATGCCCGAAGGTAGAACGTGTAAAACGATGCCTGAATGTATCGGGGATGGTTATCCCCGATGCGCTGGAATCGTGCAATGGCATCCGGCAACAACATCCGGTTATAGGCTGCCCATCCCGCCATGAAATGCAGGGAATCCTGCAGTTGCGGCCTGCGAGACAACTGGTGCCGGTAATCATGTTCAAATTCTGAAATGGCATGGAGCGCATCCCCCCAAAACTGCTGTTCCACAAGATGACGAATGAAGCGAATCTCACCCCCCTCTGAGCCCGAAGACGAAAATGATCCAGCCGGAAAAAGCAGCATGGACAATACGGCGATAAACAGAAATGCCAGGCGAGCTGTACTCATTTATGATAGCGTCCGGTTTCATCGACGATTCGGCCCAACTCGTAATCCAGTCTGTGCTGTGGGGTATCCATTGCTGAAATACGATTACAGCGTGCTATACGGTCGGCCGTCAGTATCACACCCGGAAGCAGCCCTCTTTCCGTTATGATCTCTCTGCTGAATACCGAGCAGGAAGGGTGATAGATGCAACGGTTAGACAGCTGGGGGGAGATGGCATGCTGATATCCATATAGTGAGCCGGCCAACACCACCGAAATCGGGTTGTATCGCTCCAGAGCATTTCGGCCAATGAAACCGGATGAATGCCTTTGATTGCGGGCGGTACTGGAATGTTTGCGATGGATGTGCAGCTCCTCCAAACCGGATTTGTTCGAAACAGGGATATCGTACGCCAGCCTGATGAGTGTCAGATCGGTTTGTGTGGATTGCGAATAGCCATCAACGGCAGGCACAGTGCACAGAAAAAACACCAGTACCACTGAAAGAATTAGATTATCGGATAATCTGTGCATCATCGGGAATCTGAAAGTTGAAAAAGGGACTGTCTGCGTGTTCGTTTATCTTTATGTTATCAAAGATGGTCTGCATGACCACCGAGTCCTGTTCGGATTCGTACTGTATCGTTGTGATCCTCAGTGGAAAATCATGATCCAGTATTTCGGTGTAAGAATGGAAATAGGTTTGCTGTATGATCCGGTCTGAAACATCGTGCATGGCGATGTAGACCGGACGGTAATTCCGGTGGACCATCTCGGCTTTTGAGATATGAGAAACAAGCTCCGGAGGCGGATCCCAATAGGTTATGTCGTTTCCATCCGTAAAATCTGTTCCGGATTGCCGGAAACCCAGTTTGCGCAATCCCATGTCGTCGGTGAGTCCCTGGAAAAAAAGAAAGAATTGACTGGTCTCGGAGCTCATATCCGGATTCTGTTCGTACTCCACAGTGTTGTTTTCGGGGTGATAGGCATACATCTCGCCAAGCCGGTTGGTCTTGATAATAACCTCTACCGGTTCGGTAGCGTGGATTATCAGTGTACCGTCAGTGTGATAAAATAGCGAGGAGGTGGATTGCACGGTCACACCATCCTGCCATACCCGCGTGGTGACAACCGAGCTGATTTTCTCCAGTGGGCCGCCCTGCCACAAAGTCATTAACAGAATAGCCACGATCCCATTTACTACGAACCGGCCGTTGCTGTGAAATCGGGCTTTGCAGAATTGTGAAGTCATTACGGAAACGATAAGGATCAATAACACCCCTGACCCTGAGCGAACGATGGGTCGGTTGATTGGTGCAGTCGAATGCATTACCCGGAAGATACAATCAGAAAAGACAATCAGAAAATACATCTTCAGCGCAATACATCAATTTTTGGAGGGTCACTAAAATAACGGTTCTCATCCCGCATTTTAAAAACAACTTTTGAAAGTTGCCGCTGATCAGGTTATCATCTTGGCATGAATCTAAATGAGGACACGATATGACTTGGCATGGCAACAACAGATAAATCCATGACAACAGGTAAATCCGTACGAAACAGCGGACAAGCAGGTTTTTTTCTGCTTGATTTTCTGATGATCACCTTGCTGGTGGTCAATCTTGTGTGGATTGTGTTTGACTGGCTCTTTGAATACGAGCTCATTCGCAGCTATCTGCATCAGATTGCTCCGGATTTCACCGACATGTATGAAGCGAATATCCATCCGCGATTCATCCTGATTGACCTGATGTTCGTTTCGGTATTCCTGACCGAGTTTTTCATCCGATGGGTTATGGCCGTCTACCATCGCATGTATCACCGCTGGTTTTTCTTTCCGTTTATCCATTTTTACGATCTGCTTGGATGTATTCCCGTGGGCGGATTCCGTTTTTTACGTTTGTTGAGGATCATTTCCATAACCTACCGCCTACAAAAAAATGGCATTATTGATCTGAGCGACACCGCTCTGGTGCGTTTTTTCCGGAAATACTACGGTATATTGCTTGAGGAACTGTCCGACAGGGTGACACTGAATATCCTTACCGACATCCAGCAGGAGGTGCGCAATGGCGGACCCGTGGTGGATCGGATTGTCAACGAAGTGGTGATGCCGCAGAGGGAATCACTGGTGGAATGGATGTCGCATCGCATCGAAAAAGTGGCCAGGGTTAATTATGATGGGTACCGTGATGATATCCAGAGCTACGTCCAGGAGCGTATAAATACCGCCGTAGACGAAAACGAAGAATTTGCACGACTGGAGCAGATTCCTTTATTCGGTTCGCTTGTCAGAAACACGATCGAGAAAGCCATCGGGGATATTGTGTTCAGCGTAATCAACGGAATTATGCAGGACCTGGCCTCGGAGCGCAACCGGGTCCTCATCAACGAAACAGCCGATGTGCTTTTTGATGCCATCCTGCTCAAGGAGGAGGATACGGAACTCAACCGGCTGGTCGTTGACACGGTGGACCGTTCACTTGAAATTGTAAAGCAACAGGTGCAGGTGCAGCAGTGGAAGCTGCGTGACCTGGCCGAGGATGAGGATCATTTTCGGGAATTGCTTCGCGAGGAACTCATGAAAGCGGAACCGGAAACAGACGTGGAAAATGGAACAGAGGCCCGCCTCGAAAAGGATGAATCCGACGACATTTTCTCCAAAAAATAATCGGCTGGTATGACCCGATTGGCAAGAAACATTACGGAACGCACGGAAATGGTCCGTCAGGAGGCGATGAGGCTCGGATTCGATGCGGTCGGGTTTGCCCGCGCACGCCGGCTTGAAGAGGAAGAGACGCGATTGGAACAATGGCTCAGGGAGGGCCGGCATGGCACCATGCAGTGGATGGAAAATCATTTCGACAAACGGGTGGATCCGCGTAAACTGGTTCCTGGTGCCCGATCGGTGGTTTCTGTCATGATGAGTTACCATCAGCCCGCGCTGGTCCGACGGCAGCTCGCATCTGAAAATCCGAAAATCTCAAAATATGCGCTGGGTGAGGATTATCACAAGGTTGTCAAGGAAAAATTGTTTGAACTGTTTGCTTTTGCCGAGGAGGTTATCGGAAAGGTAGAGGGGCGTGTATTTGTTGATACCGCTCCGGTTCTGGACAAGGCCTGGGCTGTGGAGTCGGGTCTGGGTTGGTTGGGAAAGCACACGAATGTGCTGAATCGCCAGTGGGGTTCCTGGTTTTTTCTGGGTGAAATGATCCTGGATGCGGATTTTGATTATGACGATCCGGTGGCCGACCATTGCGGCAGTTGCACGCGGTGCATTGATGCCTGCCCCACCGATGCCATCCATGAACCCTACAAAGTTGATGGCAGCAAGTGCATTTCCTATTTTACCATTGAACTGCGAGACGAGATACCGGTGGAATATCATGAACAAATGGGGGAGTGGATCTTCGGATGCGACATCTGCCAGGATGTCTGCCCCTGGAATCGGAAGGCGCGCAGTGGGTCAGAAGAACGGCTGTTTGCAAGACCAGGGAGTGCCGACCGTGAGATCGATTATTGGGAGGAACTCAATCTTGAGGAATACCGCAGGATGTTTCGTAAAAGTGCTGTCAAACGCGCGAAATACGATGGATTGAAGCGGAATATCCGGATAGCCGGCGCCAATGTGCGCCGGTCGGATCCGAAATTTGTTAATGTTGCCGGAAAGCGGACGAAGCCATGAATCAGGCTTCCTGATCTACAGGTTCGGTGTAGGCTTCAACACCGGCCATTTCAACCATAAGGTGAAACAGATCGGTATTTCTGGTGAAGGGGCCGATGCGGTCGCTTCCGGGTCCCAAAGCGGCAAGCTCCACATAGTCAGAAGTATGGGAAGTTCCAATCCAGTTGAATGCCAAATAATTGGCAAGAATCTGTCCTGTTACTGCGTTGGGACGGCTCATCATTCGGTGGAGATTTTCGTATTCCCCGACAATGGCTTTGCGCAGGATCTCGGCTTCATCCCGCCGGATTTCAATCTTGGTTGCGTATTCAACCCGATCCCTGATTTGACCTGTTGTGCTGTTTTCGTCAAGTTGTGACAGGACCCAGTTATTGGTGTGACGAAATTCGGAGATGCGGTCAAAACGGGGTTCACTTTCACCATAACCGGATCCGACACCGCTCAATCCCGGGTTTGCATTGCCATGATCTGTAGTAATGATGACGAGGGTGTCATTCCGGTTTGCGGCAAATGCAAGCACCTTGCCTATGGCGTCGTCAAAAGCGATCTGATCATAAATCAGACCGGCTGCATCATTGCTATGTGCCGCATGATCTACCCGCCCGCCTTCTACCTGAAGAATAAAACCGTTGGGGTTTCTGGAGAGACGATTGATCGCCTTTTCGGTCATTTCCGCCAAAGTGGGTATGTTACGGCTGTACTCCTCGGTGTTGATGTGATCCAGAGTATAGGGGACATGCCCGTCATAGAAAATCCCGAGCAACTTGTCATCTCCGTCAAATGGCATGAGATCGTTTTTTTTGCGTACAACCCTGTATCCTTTTTGTGCGAATTCACCATACAGATCGCGATTGTCTTCACGGTGTTCCGGATCAAAGAACCGGTTTCCGCCACCCAGCAGCACATCGTATTCGCGATCCAGATACTGCTCGGCAATGGTTGCCTCTTGTCCGCGGACCATAACATTGGCTGAAAAACCAGCCGGAGTTGCGTGAGTAATCGTAGTAGTGGTTGCCAGTCCGGTCGCTTTTCCGGCATCCTTGAAGATTCGGAGGATAGGCTTGAGTGCTTGCTCGTCTTCGGTCATGTTGACCCGGCCATTCACCAACCGGTGTCCGCATCCCCATGAACATGCCGCCGCAGCAGAATCGGTTACAATAGAGGACCCGGATGTCATATCCATCAGGCCGCGCGAAACCAGTTTTTGCTCATAAAGCGAAATCCAGTTGGAGGTGCGCCCATATTGCCGCCGCAGCATGTGATCGGCTGCCGTCAGGGTTCCGGTGCTCATACCGTCACTGACCATAAAAATGATATTTCTGGCATCTCCGGGATGAGCTCTGCCATTCCCGGAAGAACAGCTCTTGAGCAGGGAGCCGGACCCCATCATCACCCCGGAAAGGGCTCCGACCTTGAGGAAATCTCTTCTGCTAAAGGAGCCGTTGTTTTTATTATTGTGCGTATTATTCATAGCTGACAAGTGGTTGTGTTTTGATATTTGAGAAAAATAAACAATCAGGTTGTGGATTCAGGGGCAAGAGATTCCCTTCTCCAAAGGCGGAATGAGGGTAATATCGATGGATCCGGATTGGAAAAAGTGCGGACCTTTTCAGAATAATAAAAAAGTTTCATTCAAACTGTAAAAGTTTGAAATGCCGGCAGCAAAAATTCTGTTATTCAGGCAATGAAAAATATTTTGTTGCCGGGATAAGTTATATATCCGAAAATCGTAACCAGTAATCTGGACCACTAAAGTATATTTGAAAGGAGGTATCAAGTAATGATTAAGAATTCCATGCGCACCGTGTTTCTCATGGCGCTGGTCGCGCTTTTATTTTTGTTTGTTGGAAATCTTCTGGGCGGACAAACAGGCATGATCATTGCTCTGGTTTTTGCCCTGTCCATGAATGTTTTCAGCTACTGGTATTCAGACAAGCTGGTACTCAGGATGTATCGGGCGCAGGAAGTTAGCCGGGAAAATGCTCCCCGGTTTTACAATATGGTTGAAGAGCTGGCTCGAAACGCAAATCTGCCCATGCCCAAAGTCTATGTCATACCCCAGCAGCAGCCTAACGCTTTTGCCACGGGAAGAAATCCGAAACATGCAGCGGTAGCTGCCACGCAGGGCATTCTTCAAAGTCTGAATGAACGCGAACTGCGCGGCGTCATGGCCCATGAACTGGCACATATAAAGAACCGGGACATACTGACTCAGACCATCGTTACTACGGTAGTAAGTGCAATCACCATGATCGCACAGTTTGCCATATTCCTGCCTATTGGCAGGGGAGATGGAAGTGGTCCAAATCCAATTGTACTGATTCTGACACTGATTCTTGCACCGCTGGCCGCCGCTATGTTACAGGCTGCCGTTTCCCGTACCAGGGAATTTGAAGCGGATCGTGTCGGTGCTGAAATTTGCGGAAGCGCCGAAAGCCTGGCCAGTGCACTCAAAAAAATCCAGTCATCAGTTGCACGCATGCCCATGCAGGCCTCCGAAACAGCCCAGAGATCCACGGCACACATGTTCCCGGTAAACCCGTTTTCAGCACGTGGAATGAGCAGACTCTTTTCCACTCATCCTGATACCGGCCTGCGTATCAACAAACTCATGGAGATGGAGCGGACCGGTGTCTATTCCTGATTCTTATTTTGAAAATTGCCGGAGGAATGTGTACCATTTTCTAAGATGCAACATAATGGTCACAGAAATTCAGACTTCTCCTTGTAAGGATTAAGAGACAGGATGATCTATTCCGTACCGATGGCAATATGAAACGAAAAAACACGACTTATGGGATCACTTAATAAAGCAATGATCATAGGACGTCTCGGGGCAGACCCCGAAGTCCGTTACACGCAAAATAATACTGCGCTTGCAACAATGAGGGTAGCGACCAATGAACGGTATCGGGACAGCAATGGAGAGCTGCAGGAAACCACCGAATGGCACAGGGTTGTTGCCTGGGGCCGACTGGCTGAAAATTGTCAGCAGCTATTGAAAAAAGGCTCCATGGCATACTTTGAAGGACCGATTCAGACACGCTCCTGGGAAGACAAAGACGGCCAGAAACAGTATATGACCGAGATCAAGGCGCTTACCATGCAGGTGTTGGACAGTCGAAGTGACTCCGGATCCGGAGAATACAGTGCAGCTAAAAAAGAAGAGGTTTCTGTCAATGACAGCGACAGCAACGATGAGGATGATGATCTGCCATTCTGAATCATGAATGAATGCTCCGGGACGGGTTTCAAGAATTCGGGATCCGTCCCATTTTTGTTTGTACGGTCAACATTGCGGCTATTTATTGCATACGATGTGGAATGTAGTTAGATTTCACTGATTTGAATTTATAGACCGATTCCTTAACCCTGTTGAATAACATATTGGTGCTTCAGATAGCGGATGCCGACAGCCGTCTGTGGAAAACGGCGGAAGGCAGTACATTTGAGACTCTGCTGGTAAACCCGGTCGACTTCATATTTTTGATCGTCATCATTCTGGTTGGACTCATTCTGTCTGCTTTTTTTTCCGGTTCAGAAGTGGCTTTTTTCTCGCTGGATAAAAAAGTGGATCGCAAAGCGGTTAAGGAATCGGAAAAAGACAAGGCACTTGCCAGAGTGCTCTACATGCTGGATAAGCCTCGCCAGCTTCTCGTCACAGTTCTTATTGGTAATACGTTTGCAAACATCGTTACCGCTGTTGGAGCCGCTGTGGTTACTGGCCGTCTGGTAGCACTTTTCGGTCTTCCCCAGGTAATTGTTTTTACGATCGAGATTATTGTGTTAACGTTCGTAATCGTAATTCTGGCTGAGATAACGCCAAAATTGCTTGCACTTAACAAGCCAATGGCCGCTTCCCGCAGACTCAGTGGGTTGCTCTATTTCTTTTTTATCATTCTTGGTCCGCTATCCCGGTTGATTTCCAGAAGTACCCGTTTTTTGGAGAAAAATATTCCGCGTCCGTCGGATGGCATTTCATCCGAGGATCTGAAGGCGATAGCAGAAGTAGGCGAACTCCATGGTTCTATCCATGGGGATGAAAGGGAAATCATTGAAAATGTCATCGAGTTTGGCAATACCTATGTCCGGGAAATCATGACGTCACGGGTGAATATCTCGGCAATAAATACAAAAAATACCCTTCGGGAGGTTCTTGATCTCATACGCGAAAAAAGTATCTCCAGGCTACCGCTGTATGAAAACAATCTGGACAACATAATTGGAGTAATCCATTCAAAGGATCTTTTGCCATATATCAATTCGGATTTGGGTGAAACCACCATCAACTGGCGGACACTGGCAAGAAAAGC
>SKXL01000257.1 GCA_007128425.1 Balneolales bacterium
CTTGGAGTGCCACTGAATGAGGTAAACCGGATCGCCAAACTGTTCCCTGAGCGACCGGGCCTGGACACCTTCAGTAAAGTGACAGACCCGTCGGTCAATCCCGATTCTGCTGAAGAAATCAAGGCGCTGTTTGATCATCCGGATACCCAGATTCGCAAAATGATGAGCTTTGCCCGGACTCTTGAAGGGTGTCCCCGCCAGACCGGAATTCACGCCGCCGGTGTGATCATTGCCCCGGGGACGGTATACGATTATGTTCCGGTGGCGCTGTCCAAGGAGAAGGACGTCATCACACAATATGACGGACCCAGTTCCGAGATGTGCGGTCTGCTCAAGATGGACTTCCTGGGACTCAAGACCCTCTCCATTCTAAAAACGGCAATCCGTCTGGTAAAAGAAAGTTGGGACAAAGAGTATCATCTGGATGACATACCTCTTGATGATCAGAAGACCTATGAGCTCTATCAGCGTGGCGATACGGTTGGAACATTTCAGTTTGAGTCCGATGGCATGCGCAAATATCTGCGCGAGCTCAAGCCAACCTGCATGGACGATCTGATTGCCATGAACGCGCTTTACAGACCCGGACCGATGCAGTTCATACCGGAGTATATCTCCTGCAAGCACGGAAAGAAAGAGGTCATCTATCCACATCCCATGCTTGAGGAGGTGCTGAAGCCAACGTATGGCATCATGGTCTATCAGGAGCAGATCATGAAGGTGGCGCAGGTCATGGGCGGTTTTACACTGGGCGAAGCGGATATTTTGCGACGCGCCATGGGTAAGAAAAAAGTGGATCAGATGGCCAAAATGAAGGTCAAGTTCATGGAAGGGGCCCGGGAGCGCGGTGTTGACGAGAAAACGGCAAACGAGGTCTTTGAGAAGATGGCATACTTTGCCGGATACGGTTTCAATAAGTCCCATTCGGCAGCCTATTCGGTCGTTGCCTATCATACCGCTTATTTCAAGGCCAACTATCCGGCATCCTACATGGCCGCAGTGCTTACGCACAATATGAACGACATCAAAAAGGTCTCACAGTTCATCGAGGAGTGCTACCATCTGTCCGTTCCTGTAGACCGTCCCAATATCAATACCGGTGAAGCCTTTTTCACGGCCAGGGACGGTCGCGTGCAGTACGGCTTGAGCGCCATCAAGGGTGTCGGCTCATCGGCAGTTGAGCATTTTGTGGAGGAGCGAAGAGAAAACGGATCATTTACAAGCATATTCGACTTTACATCACGCGTCGACCTGAGAACTTGCAACCGAAAAATGATGGAAAGCCTGATCGCGGCAGGTGCTTTTGACGAGCTGCACGGCAACCGTGCCCAGCTGATGGAAAGTCTGGAGGACGCACTCAGCTATGGCGTACGCAAACAGGACGAAAAAAGCCGGAACCAGACCAGCTTGTTCGGAGGAGGGGATAGTGTTACTCACAAGGAATCGGAACCCAGGCTGCGCGAGGTTGCACCATGGTCGAACATGGAGAAATTGAAACAGGAGCGGGAACTGATCGGTTTCTTCCTGAGTGGTCATCCGCTTGAGCGGTTTCGTGATGATATCGGGCTTTTCTGTACACATGCCCTGGGTGAAGAGGGGCTTAGAGAACGCAAGGAGCGTGCACCGGTTACCTGTGCCGGGATCATCACCGCAGCCAGGCATACCCGCGACAGAAAGGGGCGGCCGATTGCATTCATTACATTGGAGGATGAAAACGGAAGCAGCGAGGTGCTGGTGTTCTCCGATTGTTACGATAAATCAATGAATCTGTTGCAGGTGGACAATCTGGTCGTTGTGGAAGGCAATGTCACGGTCAGGGACGGCACTCCGAAAATCATTGCACGCAGTTTTGATCGCATTGAGAATATGCGGGACAAAAATCAGGGTACGATTCGTTTGTGCCTCAGTGTTGCCACGAGCGAAATAAAGGATGATGAACTTGAACGGATTGCCGTATTGTTTGATGAAAACCGCGGACAGACCCCGGTGCAGATGCTGGTACGGAGCGTTGATGACAGACAAATTCGTATGAAAGTACGTAAATATGTCGTTGATCCGACAGATGAGCTGCTCAAACAGACCCGCCATCTTTTAGGGAAGAATAATGTATGGATGGAAAAGCGCCCGGATTCATAACAAGCGGATGCATTACGGTGGACTTATGGCATCTTTTAACATAACAGTATGGAAAACGACGGGATGGTAATCCAAATGTTGCATACATATAAATAAATATATATATTAATATCAAATAAACCGGTGAATGGATTTCCCCAGGTGATTGTTACCCTTGGCAAATGATTATCATTCACCCGTAGTTAACATGAAACTTAAAAAAAATGATTACTCATGGCAAAACCAGTTGAATTAACCGATAGCAATTTCAATGACGAGGTGCTAAACTCTGATAAACCGGTACTTGTGGACTTTTGGGCAGAGTGGTGTGGCCCGTGTCGCATGGTAGGTCCGGTAGTTGAGGAGTTGGCCGGAGATTACGAAGGCAAGGTGAAAGTTGGCAAGGTGGATGTGGACAGCAATCCACAGGTGTCAATGCAATATGGAATACGCAGCATTCCTTCGCTCTTGATCTTCAAAAATGGCGATGTTGTGGATCAGATAATTGGTGCAGTACCCAAGGCACACCTCCAAAAACAGCTTGATGCCCAGTTATGAGATGGTTTGGCAACATCCTGGAAGCTGTTGTTCCATAACAAATTTACAGATTATTAAAGTGATTTGAAAGTTCGCCAGGGTAAAAAACTGACGGACTTTTTTTTTCACGGGAGAACCGTATATATTGCATCTCAGTATGTTTTAAACTGCAAACGAAACTTGGAGTTCATCCATTGGGTTTATTAGAATTTATTTTTCTACTGATTATTGCAGGAATTTGTGGATCTATTGGGCAGGCCATTGCCGGTTTCAGTCGAGGTGGTTGCGTGGTTGCCATTGTAGTCGGCTTTATCGGCGCCTTGCTCGGTTCATGGTTAAGTGGGCAGCTCGGCCTGCCGGAATTGTTTAACATCCGTGTGGGCGGAAGCAACTTCCCCGTTATCTGGTCCATAATCGGTTCAGTAATCTTCGTTGTGATTGTCGGACTGTTGACACCGAGAAAATAAAGGAGAAACCAGTCCGAGCCTGCCCATTCATGATCAAACCTCATTCAGGAACCGGCGCAGGACATATTGCAGAATACCACCATTTTGGTAGTACGCGATCTCAACCTCGGAATTCAGTTGGGCAACCGCTTTAAACGTGACTTTCGAGCCGTCGTCTTTTATGACTTTTACATCCAGTTCCTTGTTGGGGGTTAGTCCATCAGAAATACCTGTAATTGTAAATGTTTCATTGCCTTTCAGACCGAGGTTTTTGCGGTTTTCACCCGGCTGAAACCTAAGCGGAAGCACACCCATTCCCACCAGGTTGCTGCGGTGAATCCGTTCAAAGCTTTCAGCGATGACGGCCTTGATGCCCAAAAGATTGGTTCCCTTTGCAGCCCAGTCGCGCGACGATCCGCTGCCGTATTCCTTGCCTCCCAGAACGATAAGCGGGGTGCCGTCTTCACCATACTTGAGCGCGGCTTCATACACGGACATCTCTTTTTCGGATGGATGATGAATAGTCCATCCGCCTTCTCTGTCCACAAGCTGGTTTTTGATCCGGACGTTTGCAAACGTGCCCCTGATCATCACTTCATGATTTCCGCGGCGCGATCCGTATGAGTTGAAGTCAACGGGGTTGACTCCCTTGTCGATGAGGTACTTTCCTGCCGGGGTATCCTCGCCGATTTTTCCGGCGGGAGAGATGTGGTCGGTGGTGATGGAGTCACCCAGCATCAGAAGTGTCCGGGCATTTTCAATGTCTCCAACGGAATCCGGTGTTTCGGAAATATTCTGAAAGAAAGGAGCTTCCTTTATGTAAGTGGATGTATCATCCCACTCATAAACCTGACCGGTCGGTGCATCAAGTGCTTTCCATACATCGTCGCCTTCAAATAACGTGGCATAGTTGCTCCGGAAATCCTCCGGTTCGATCACTATCTCCATCAAATCGCGGATCTCTTTTTCTGTTGGCCAGATATCCTTCATGTAAACCGGTTCAAAGTTGGGGTCGTATCCCAACGGCTCGTTATTTATGTCAATATCAACTCTTCCGGCAAGGGCATAGGCGACCACGAGCATGGGCGATGCCAGGAAGTTCATTTTGATGCTGGGATGGATACGCGCCTCAAAATTCCGGTTGCCGGAAAGTACGGAGGAGACGATCATGTCGTTCTCTTCCACCGCTTTGGCGATGTGTGGCGGCAGGTCGCCGCTGTTGCCGATGCAGGTGGTGCATCCGTATCCTACTACATGGAAGCCGAGGGCTTCAAGATAGGGGAGTAACTCGGATTTCTCGTAATATTTGGTGACCACCTTGGAGCCGGGTGCCAGACTGGTTTTCACCCAGGGTTTTACATCCAGACCTTTTTCGATTGCTTTTTTCGCCACGAGTCCCGCACCCAGCATCACAGAAGGATTGGAGGTGTTGGTGCAACTGGTGATGGCCGCCATCACAACAGCTCCATCACTGAGCAGGAATTCGGTGTCGCCGGTCCGGATCTCAACGGATTTGAGACCGTTACGTGATTGTACTTCCGTGTCCACGGATATTTCGGCATCTCCGGGGATTCTTTCGACGGGATCGTCCCGGTGGGTGGTGCTTGGGACCTGTCCACCTTCGGAAAGCCAGCGTTCGCGCTCCTCCAGGTCGATATAGTCACGCTCGTAGGTGTCCTTCATGATTTTAATGAAAGAGTCCTTGACGTCGGTCAGCACGATCTTGTCCTGCGGACGCTTCGGTCCCGAGATGGCAGGTACCACATCACCCAGGTTCAGCTCCAGTTGGTTGGTGTAGGTGATTCGCTCCTCATTTTCACGCCACATCATGTTGTTTTTGGTGTAGCGCTCCACGGTACGCACATGGTCTTCATCACGTGCCGTAAGGCGCATGTAGTCCAGTGTTCGGTCGTCGATGGGGAAGAAGGTGACGGTGCAGCCGAATTCGGGGGACATATTGGATATGGTGGCCCGGTCGGGTACGGTGAGGTTGGCCAGCCCGTCTCCGAAGACCTCGACGAATTTGCCGACCACGCCGTGCTTGCGCAACAGATGGGTAACGGCCAGGACCATGTCGGTGGAAGTGGCGCCCTCGGGAAGCGATCCGGTCAGTTTGAGTCCCACCACTTCCGGGTTCAGCATGTAGATGGGCTGACCGAGCATCACCGCCTCGGCCTCGATGCCACCAACACCCCACCCGACCACACCGATACCATTGACCATGGGGGTGTGGGAATCTGTTCCGACGAGGGTATCCGGAAAAGCGTATCCGTCACGAAGGTAGATGCCCTTGGCCAGATACTCCAGGTTCACCTGGTGGCAGATCCCGAGACCCGGAGGCAGAACGCTGTAGTCGGCAAATGCCTGCTGGGCCCATTTCAGCAGGCTGTATCGCTCTTCGTTTCGCTCATATTCCTTTTCAACGTTCAGTCTGTATGCATCCCGGGTACCAAAATAGTCTACCTGAACCGAGTGGTCTATGATCAGGTCTACCGGTACCTGAGGATTGATTTTCGATGCGCTGTCGCTGCCTTTTTTTCGTCCCACTTCCGACCGGATGGATGCGATATCCACAACCGAGGGTACTCCGGTGAAATCCTGCATGAGCACACGAGCGGGCATATAGGGAATGTCACTCGGTACGCCATCAGGTGACCATTTCAAAAGCGTCTCAATGTGCTCCTTTTTTACAGCAAAATCATCATAATTCCGCAGGGCGTTCTCCAAAAGAATGCGAATGGTGAAGGGCAGCTTTTCGATGTTGTACCCCTGTTTGTTAAGCTCACTTAGGCTGTAGTATTTATGGGTTCCTGTTGGTGTTTCCAGCTTATTTACAATTCCGAAAATATCGTTGCTCATAGTTCATTTATATGGTTTTCAGATAAAATTTCTAATGATTTAACGATACCAAAATGATCGGCAAAAATCTATGCCCAAGTTTGGTTGGATAAGGAGACCGACAGGTGTGTTGCCGCATGCCCATTCCGGATGAAACCGCATGATCATGCGGTGACAAGCAGGTCAAGGAGTCATATAATATGAGCAGCAGGAATGAGAAGTACCGAAAGATTTTTGATGGTAAGGGTTTGGCAGAACGTTCCGCTTTTACCGCTGACATACAATGAATTTTCAGAGTGACGCTTGATAAAGAGAGCGCTCAGTCCTCTCGCTCCCGGATCTTCCGCGGGGCGGAGGGCTTTTTAATTGTGCATTGTCAGGAAGAGCGGACTATGGCAGTTGCATAATTTTTTTATATTCCGCATGTGCAAAAAATACAGTGACGGTAATCAAATTGCCGCGCCTCAGATAACCATTTCAATAGATACCAAGGAGGAGAACCATGAGCGGCGCAAGCATGAAAAGAAGTATTTCCAACCGGACGGACAGCAGGAAAAAACATCAGATCCGGTTTGTAATCAGTTCGCAGGGCAGGAGGGTCTCTGATATGAAAGCACTCAGGGCCGGGGAAACAGTCGAACTGGAGGATGGAGACCGGCTCATCATCATATCCGACAGGGATACCAATTATGCCATCAGCTGGGAAAACGGAGCACGGATCGGCGTGGAACAGGTAAACAACAGCCATCCCGAATTTCCCGAGATGACCGTGGCTTCCTACGGTTTGGCATCGGTGCCCGGTCTTTATGAAGATGAAAAGTTGGAGACTTCCGGATCAGACAGAGGCGAAGAAGATCCGGATGGCAGAAACGATCCGGGAGGAGCCATCATCGTCACGGAGCCGGAAGAACCGCAACCCTGACCTCTTGTCTCAAAAACCGGAAAATATTTCTTACATTAAAATAAAAATGTGAGAATTTTTCGGAGAACCGGAAGTCTTGCTTGTTTTCCAATACATGTAGGGTTTTACGGAAGGATGGTGGTTGTTCAAAGGATAGTTTTTGTTCTGCTTTTTGCGATGCTTCCGATACAGGGTATACGCGGACAGTCGCACACTTCGGTACCGGCCGGCGGACCAGGGTCTCCTTCCATTACCAACTTCAGCGCGGATGAGTATCAGGGTCATGTCCAGAACTGGGGATTTGCAATGGACAGCCACGGTATTGTCTATGTGGCCAACTCTTTTGGTGTGATGCGCTTCAATGGAGTCGAATGGCAGTTTGTCCGCATCCCCGGTCAGATGGTTGTGAGTCTTGTATACGGAGATGACGACAGGATGTATGTCGGTGGCTTCGGGGAGATCGGGTACGTGTCGGTATCCTCGCCGGCCGATCCGTCCTTCGCCAGACCCTGGCATTACGAGTCGCTGACCCCGCTTGTACCCGAAAATATAGAATTTACCTATGTCTGGTACAGCAAAAAAACCGACGATGGTATTTTCTTCCTGTCCAACGAATATTTCTTTCACTATGACGGTAAGCAGGTTCATGCCATTCCGGCACAGATCCGGTTCTCCAATCTCTTTGTCATGGATGGCGAGGTGTACGTCCGCGAAGCGCCTGTCGGACTGAAGAAATATACCGGTGGAGCGCTTGAACTGTGGGATAAAGGGGTGTTTTTCGGGAATACAACACTCCGAAGTGTGATCGAGCCCGGTGATGGACCCCGTATCTTTGTTACCTACTATGAGTTGTTGCTTTTCGACGGTCAGGATTACCATCCGTTTGAAAATGATGCGGCCGAATATCTCGGCAATAATTTTATAGATGAGGCGACTCTGCTTGCAGACGGGACTATTGCCATTGCTACCCGCAATGGCGGGATCGTGTGGCTCGACAGGGACGGTTCCCTGCTGCAAATACTGACGGAGGACAGTGGTCTTGCAAGCAACACGATCTATGGGTTGCATCAGGATAATAACGGCTCCCTCTGGGCCGCAACGATCAATGGTCTGTCCCGCATCGATCTGCAGCTTCCGTACCGTCACTTTGACAACCGGCATGGATTATCAGACACAGCCAACAGAATGACATCTCGTAACGATACCATCTTTGTATCGACCAGTCGGGGGGTCTACATGCGGGACAGCAACGATAATACCAGGTTCTTCGGCGGGAAAACATTTTGCCATCAATTTCTTCATCACAGTGATGAGCTGTACGTCATTTGCAGCGGGGCAATCTATCGGCTTGCAGGGGATGGCTTTGAGCCGGTTTCAGAACCCGTCTCCAGCGGTGCTTTTACATCAATGGATCAGGAGATGGTTGCAGCGGTGCATGAGACAGGCATTACTGTTGCCAGATTGAGAGGGTCGCAACTGGAACCCGTCTACCACACAGATGATTTCAAAACAAGACCAAACTCCGTTTTGAAGTGCTCCTCCGGTTACCTGTGGATCGGCACAGATTCACAAGGACTTTTTCGTCTCGGGATGAACCGGCAGGATGGACAGATATCTGGTCATCACATTGCCAGATATCTTCACAAGGACAGAACCGGAACAGATGTGCCACGCATATATGTTTCTGACCTGGACGGGGAACCTTTGTTTATTACAAGGTACCATGGCATACTGCACCACGATCCGGAATCGGATGAACTTGTACAGACTGAGCGCTTTGGCCCCAATTTCATGGCTACGAACCGCCAATATCTCCATGCCAGCCAGGATCCGTCCGGCAATGTATGGTTTCGCTCGGGGGACGGGTACCAGGTTGCCATGCGGCAGCCAGGGGGCACCTACGAGATTCGGACGACCATTCTGAACTGGCTTGATATTTCCCAGAATAACCAAATCTACGCTGATTCCGAAGGTTACGTTTGGTATGTGGGCGCACACAAACTGGTGCGTTACGATCCGCAGGTGCAATTTGATACCGAAATCGGATTTCATGCCGAAATAAGTGAGGTTTTTGTACGAGGGGATTCTCTGGTGGCGAGGGGCGATAACAGTAACCCGCTGGTTCTCCCGTATGCCGACAACGAGTTGCGCTTTACTTACGCTGCGGCGGCCTATCTGGATCCCTTACGGACGCGTTATCGTGTAAAGCTTGAAGGGTTTGATGAAACCTGGTCGGCATGGACTTCCGAAGTCCGTAAGGACTACACCAATATTCCTGAAGGGAGCTACCGTTTTCTGGTGGAAGCGCGCAATCTTTTCGGGGTCATCAGCGGGGCTGAACCGTTTCATGTACGGATCCTGCCACCCTGGTACCGTACCTGGTGGGCTTATTTGCTCTATCTGATCACCACGGCTGCAGTTCTCTATACCGGCTACCGAGTCCGCCTGAACCAGCTCCTCAGGGTGCACCGCATCCGCAACAGGATTGCAGGGGACCTGCACGATGAAATAAGCGCTACACTCAGCAGTATCAGTTTCTTTGCTCGGGCCATAGAAGACGACAAGTTTCGGGGCGATAAAAACCGGTTTGTACAGTTGATTTCAGAGAGTGCCGGTGATGCCAAGGAAAAGATCACCGATATTGTATGGGCCATTAACCCCGAGCATGACGACTGGAGATCATTCCTTTCGAAGTGCCGGCGTTATGCATCCGACCTGATTGAAAGCAGACACATCGATTACGAGCTGTATATCGATGAGGATATCCCCGGGAAAATGGATATGCAATTACGGCAGAATCTCTGGCTTATCTTCAAGGAGATGGTCACAAATGCCATCCGCCATTCGAATGCTTCCAGAATCGCCGTTTCACTGAATTACCGGTCAGGAAAATTGCATATCCTGGTAGAGGATGATGGCACGGGAATCGATTCCAGTGCATCGACTGAAGGAAACGGTTTGAAAAATATCCGGCAAAGGTCTGAACAGATCGGTGGCAAACTGTCTTTGGATACGGCTCCGGGCAAAGGAACCCGATGGGAGCTCATATTGAAACCGTGACGGCACCAGACGTTTATAATCAATACCGTACGTTGACATAAAACCGCATGAGTATGCGGTGAAATCAGATAAATTCACAGGTAATTTAACGGTGTGTTGCAGAAGCCTTTCACAAAGGCGGAAAACCAGAACACCGGGGTGTCACATTGTTTACGGATATAATCGAAGTACCGGCAGGAGTATCATACAACCGGCACGCTCAACAGAAAAATATGAAGAAACAAACAGCCGTGATAAATGTCGGCATCATAGAAGACAACAGGTACATGCGTGACGGCTGGAAAGCCTTCATCGGTTCCGAACCAGATTTGAATGTCGTCGGAGCGTTCGGTTCCTGTGAGGAGGCGTTTGCAGCCGACGAGATGAACAGGATTCATCTGCTCATCATGGATATCGGTCTGCCGGGTATGAGCGGCATCGATGGAGTGCGCTATGTCAAGAAACACCATCCGAATATCGTCGTAATCATGGCCACTGTATTTGATGATGATCAGCATATTTTTGATGCGCTCAAAGCCGGTGCAATGGGGTATCTGGAAAAGAAGGTGAGTCCGGACGAACTCATTACCGCCATCAGGGACGCCTGGCAGGGCGGCTCCCCAATCACACCTAATATTGCCCGAAAAGTGATACAAAGTTTTCACCATGGCGACAGCGAAGAGCAACTCACTGATCGAGAGCTTGAAATTCTTGAAAAACTGGCAACTGGCGTTTCATATAATGCAATAGGGAAAGAAATCTATCTATCCATAGACGGAGTTCGTTACCACATCAGAAACATATATCGCAAACTGCAGGTCAATTCCCGGTCGGAGGCGATTGCAAAAGGAATATCCAGAAAGCTCATCAACCCGGGCGTCTTTTTTTATTAGTCCGGGTCAATGCGACAAAGACCTCGATTCACTTACCCCGTTTCTTTGATCGGAAGCGGGGTTTTTTTTCATTATGGATGGAAAATAAACCGAAAATTCGTATCTATAGGCAACATTATTTCCAGTTGAAATATTTTCATTTCCCCCATTAGGAAATCCCTCTAAAAAAATAAAAACATAATAATGAATAGACATAAAAACCGCTATTTGTTGAAATGGGCCCTCGTGATACTTCCGTTATTCATCAGCAGCAACATGCTCGCTAATGGTCTCACACCCCAGCAGGTTGCCAAACTCAGTAATGTTGGCAGCGCCCAGATTTCAGCTGATGGCAATTATATCGCTTTTACAAAAGTAGTTCCCCAGGATCCCTTTGAGATCAATGCCGCCTCCAATCTGGAGCTTCATGTGCTGAATCGGCGGACAGGTGAAACCCGGGCCATTGAGCTTGAAAGCCGCGCCGGAAACCTGCAGGTCAGACCCGATCATAATACGTTTTCCTTTACTACCCGTGGAGAAGAAGACAGTGCTGTAGCGCTTTATGAGCTGGATCCTGAAGCGGCTCAAATCACACGAATCTATCATCATGACGCGGGTATTATGACATACAGCTGGCATCCATCAGGCAAAACGTTCTCCCTTGTTTCACGTGAGCAACTGGAGAAGCCGGAAACCCCGCTTCCCTACGAACCGACCGTATATGAGGAGTATATTCCCCATCGTGAAGCTTACATTGTGGACCTGCAGACTGGTGATGATCTGGTGCGCCGAATACAGGTTGAGGGTTCGGTCTACCTGATGGAATGGAGTCCGGGTGGCAACGTTCTGGCTGTCTCGGAGACACCGACTCCAAATATTGACGATTTTTATATGTTTCAAGAGGTCAAGATTATCGATGCCGCTACAGCCCGTGTGAGAAACAAAATTGATAACTCGGGAAAACTGGCGCAAATCACCTGGAGTCCGGATGGCAGCCGGCTTGCCTTGCGGGCCGGGAACAGCATAAATGATCCCATTGACGGACGTATTATGGTGGTATCTGCTGCGGGTGGCACTCCGGAAAACATCTATCCCGATTTTTTGGGGAAGTTTGAGCAAATTATCTGGTCGCAGGATGGATTGATCCGGTTTCTGGCCAGCGAAAGCACATCTACCACTTTTGGTACAATTCGCGCCGACGGCAGCGGATTCAACCGGGTAATGCATATTGAAGAGGGTTATCTTACCAGTTTTAATTATTCTGATGACGGGATCATCGTCTTTACGAAACAAACCCCGCAGCATCCCGCGGAAATATATGTGAAGCAACCTCTCAGTGGTGAGCTGGAGCGGTTGACCGTAAGTAACGACTGGCTTGCTGATGTTTCAATGGGACGCCAGGTAGCAGTACGCTATGAAGCCCGGGACGGAAGGGGTATTGAGGGCCTTTTGATCTATCCGAATGAAGAGCGTGGCGGACCCTATCCTACGATTGTAATGGTTCACGGTGGACCCGAGGCCCATTACAGCAACGGCTGGCTTACCGGCTATTCTCTGCCGGGACAGGTTGCCGCAGCGCGCGGTTTTGCTGTGTTCTATCCAAACTATCGTGGCAGCACCGGGCGCGGACTTGAATTCATCAAGTCGAGTCAGGGTGACCTTGCCGGGGCTGAATTTGATGATATCGTGGATGGTGTGGATTATCTCATTGAGCAGGGGATTACCGATGCCGACCGTGTGGGCGTTACCGGAGGATCCTATGGTGGTTACGCAACGGCATGGATGTCCACCCGCTACTCCCACCGCTTCGCCGCCGGAGTGATGTTCGTGGGCATCAGTAACAACATTTCCAAGTGGGGAACCAGCGATATCCCCGAAGAACTCTATCTGGTGCATTCCCGCAAACGTCTTTGGAATCACTGGCAATGGAATCTGGAGCGAAGCCCGATCTATCATGTGGACAATTCCCAGACTCCACTGCTGATTATGCATGGTGAGGATGATACGCGTGTCCATCCGGCGCAGTCTCTTGAGCTGTTTCGTCATATCAAAGTGCGCAAACCTGAAGTACCGCTGCGGCTGGTCTGGTACCCCAACGAAGGGCATGGAAACATTCACTCGACATCCCGTTTCGACTATCACCTTCGCATGCTTCAGTGGTTTGAAACCTATTTGTTGGAAGATGATCCGAAGAAACCTTCATTCTATCTCGATCTTGAGGCTTTGGGAGTTGAACTCCCTTAAGTGCTGAAACAACAGGTTGTGTTGGACGCAATACGGTAATCCCTGACGAGCTGTTTTTCCGACAGCTCGTCCTTCTTTCTATAAATCACTTTTTTACTATCCCCATTTTTATAATTCCCATTTTGTGCTCAACGGGAAGATACACTTGACTTTTAAAATGAAATATGTTTTTATGCTTTTATGCGTACTACCATAGACATACCGGACCATCTCATGAAAAAAGCCAAGATCAAAGCTGTTCAGGAGGGTGTTACCCTAAAAAAAATCCTGATTCGCTGCCTGGAAAAGGAGCTGTCCAAACCGCATCCCGATCATCAGGAGGCTCCATGGAAGTCACTGCGCGGAAAAGGATCATCGGAAAATTTGACACCGGGTGAGTCCGGTTTCGAAGGGTACGGCGGTCCGGACTGGCATCATGGGGTTCAGGTCAATGAGCCCGATTCATGATTCTTCTTGACACGCACATCTGGCTTTGGTGGCTTCTTGGGGATGGAGCCTTACGTACCAAACAGCGCGTAAAATTGGACAGACTTGCTTCAGAGCGCCAACTGGCCATTTCCTGGGTAAGTTTATGGGAGACGGAAATGCTCGAAGCCAAAGGACGAATCAAACTTCTTCCCGGTTTTGAGTCCTGGATAGTGAAGGCGACGGACCGGGCGATTTGTTGCGTACTGCCTGTGGACCTGAAGGTGATTTTGGCTCAGCGCCGGCTGCCGGTGACATTTCATTCCGATCCGGCCGATCGCCTGATTACAGCTACAGCCCTGTTGGCTAAAAGTCCCCTGGTTACATTTGATGAAAAAATTAAAAAGTCGGAAGCGGTTGAAATCTGGGATTTGGAATCACTTTCTGACTGAAAGCACGAAAAAAATAAGAGTGAAGAACTAGCAATATGACAAAAAATGGCACGAAATGGATTGGCGCTCATGTCAGTGCCGCCGGCGGAGTTCAAAATGCACCATATAATGCCCGGGAAATCGGTGCAAACGCATTTGCCCTGTTCACCAAAAACCAGCGACAATGGAAAGCCAGGCCGCTTGATCCATCCGACATTGACTTGTTTAAACGTCGATGTGAAGAGCTTGGGTTTTCGGGAGCTCAAATTCTGCCGCATAACAGCTATCTTATCAATCCGGGACACCCGGAGGAAGAGGGACTAAACAAGTCTCGCTCGGCCCTGTTTGATGAAATGCAACGATGTGAGCAGCTTGGTATTCCACAGCTCAATATCCATCCCGGAAGTCATCTCCGGCAAATTTCAGAAACAAAGTGCCTTGCCAGAATTGCCGAAACAGTGAATATCATACTCGACAAAACCAGGGGAGTCACGGTAGTGCTTGAAAACACAGCGGGTCAGGGAAGCAATCTGGGAAACCGGTTCGAGCATCTGGCGGAAATTATTGACCAGGTGGAGGATAAATCCCGCATCGGCATATGCATTGACACCTGTCATGCCCATGCAGCCGGTTATGACCTGACGACACCCAAGGCGTACAGGCAAACCATGGAGATGGTCGATCGCGAGATTGGACTGCAATGGCTTCGCGGTCTGCACCTGAATGATGCAAAATCTGAGCTTGGAAGCCGGGTTGATCGGCATGCACCGCTTGGCAAGGGCACGATGGGTGAAGAGCCCTTTCGCCAGATTATGAATGATGACCGTTTGATTCACCAACCCATGATCCTGGAGACAACCCAGCCGGAAAACTGGGCCACAGAAATAGCCTGGCTTCGGTCACTCTGATTTAAAATTCATTTTCGCTTCCCGAATCACCCGAAATCCGGTAAATTCCGTTTGCATCACGCGTTTATCCGGATTATTCGGATCCACAAAATCTATGACACTGAAACCATATGTCGACTCCCCGGTGTCCGGCCATTCAGCCACATTGCCGCCCAGGTCATAAATTTCAGCCTCACCCACTTTCACCGGTGGAAACAACCCGGATTCGCGAACAAGCTGTCGTGTATCCAGTAAATTCATTTTCTGCCTGAGGAGCGCCACCTCATCCATGGTGATATCGAATCCGGCCAGATGGTTCAGCGTATTTTGCCGGTTACCTGCACGATGAGCTATGCGGTGCAGTGCTTGCGCTTCGGTTTCATTGGGAAGCCGGAAGGTTTCGCCGGTGTGATCACTGAGCCAGCGTGCATACGCACGGGCTTCATCCACGCTGATGTCACGAACCGGATAATTGGCATGCAACGGGTGAAAGGTGTGGCTGGAGTCGAATGCCTGATACTGGATGTTGGTGATATGAAAACGACCGATGGCAGAGGTTTCAGGCAATTCGCTTCCCTTGCCGATCATAACAACTTCGGGGATAAGCTTTTCGCTGTTACGAACACCATAATATCCGTTGACACTTGCAAGCGAATCGCGCTTCATGAGTTCGGCAAGCGGACTGTCATCCTTGAATGCACGATTGGGCTCCTCGTAGGTGCCGAACAGCCACCGGTCAAACCAGGCAATCTCCTCTTCCAGCTTACGCCTCTGGTGAGTCAGTTTCAGCAGGCCATGCGGCTGATCGGGAAACCACAGAAAACGGACAGGCGCCTGACCGATCTGTTGCAGTGCCCGATAGTGCTCCCACCCCTGGTCGCGCGGTACCGCCCGATCTTCACTCCCGAAAAAGATGATGGTCGGAGCTTTCACCCGCTCCATCCTGAAAATGGGCGATTTTTCAATATATGCCTTATTGTAAAACGTACCGCCGGTACTGTCCCACGGAGCTCCACCAATGTAGCTCTGGTCAAAGCGAACTCCGAACATGCATGTGCCATAGTCAGAGATCCAGTTTACATTCCCCGCACCAGCTCCAATGGCCTTGAACATATCCGGATACTCTATGGATAGCGCAATGCTCAGAATGGATCCGTTCGACCACCCCATGACACCAAGTGAGTCCATGTCAACTTTCCCATTGGCATGCAGAGCCTCAATGCCATTTACAATATCCACCAATTCCAGTTCGTAATACCGCCCTTTTATGGATTCCACGAATTCAAGTCCATGGTTGGATGAGCCGTGGTAGTTTGGCATGAGTACAAAGGACTCTTTTTGTGACAGGATGTGCGGGAAATAGGCCCAGCTCATATTCCACCAGTCAAGTGTTACGGCTGCGGGTCCGCCCCGGATCGCCACCACAAGGGGATAAAGCCGGCCTGGTTCGTAGTTCTCAGGATAGTAAAGTATGCCATTCACCTCATTTTCTTCGGCGCCTGTCCAGCGGAAAATTTCGGTTTGAGCGATATACTTGTCGGCCAGACCGGTGTTCAGCCGGACCAGGTGCTCGCCTTCGGTCATGCGGACACTGCGCCGGCGGATATCCAGCTCCCCGATGCGGTACTGCGGCATGGTGGATGCCGTCGAGTAGACAAAAACCACCTTTTTGTGATCTTCGGAAATTGTGCCAACAGCAACACGTTCATCATGTTTTCCGGTGTCGATGACCCGCTTGCGCCAATCGCCGCCATCACGACGTTCGTAGTGAGCGAGAATGCGGGTCGGACCGTTGGCAAGAGAGGCGAGCACATCATTGCCCACAATTTCATATCCGGAACCGAGCGCCCAGTCCCAGTCAAGCGGCACCTTCACCGGCTGAAGAGGATGACGATTTTCGTTCTCATGCAGGGACGTCTTTTTCTGCACGGATGTCACTTTCCGCACGGATTCGTCATAATTTTCCGGAACAGAAAATTCAGACACATCTAAATCCCCCGGAATTTCCATATAGTAAAGCTCGGAAATCCCTGCACCGCTCCATTGAGGATCGGATGAAGTGACAGCGGTGAAATAAAATCCCTTGCCATCATCGCTGAATGCGAAATCACCGGGTGTTTGAAGTCCCTGGAGGATGCGGGTGCGCTTTCCGGATTCCAGGTCCCAGAAGTAATAGGAAGGAGGGGGCTGCGCGTCAGCGCCGTAATGCGGACTCCGTGTGTGGCCGGTTACCGCCCAGCGTCCGTCATCGGAGGCGGCATAGGTGTTGACCGGGTATCGGTTGTCGGTCAGCCGCCGAATCTCCTTTGAATCCGTATCAAATGAAAACAGGCGGGACGGCTTGAATGTCACAGTGTCTTCAATGATCTGGGTGTTGTCTTTTCGTTCTTTGCGTTGCGCTTCGATGAGAAGATCTCCCTCCTGTGACAAAAAGAGAAGTGTGCCGTCTTTAAGCTGATGAATGTTTCGAATCCCTTCATCGAATTCATGCACCTCGTAAGGTTCTCCACCGTACAGGTTCATTGCCCAGAGCTTATTTCCATCCTCACGCGAGGACAGGAAATAAAGCAGTCGCCCGTCCCGGGAAAAGAAAGGATTGCGATCGGATTCCTCGGATCGGGTCAACTGTATCGAAAGATAGGGGGAAGCGTCCATGTTATTACCGGATGATTCGGAGCCCCCGCTTTCCCGGTCGAGCCGGGTCAGGTAGAGATCCGTCACATCACGGTCTTTCTCCGTGGAGTTGCGCGATTTGACCCATGCGACCATGGTCCCATCGGGTGAAAACGTAAACTGGCTCGCTGATTCCTGCCGGACGATATCGGCTGGGGTCCAGTTGTTGCTGGGCGCGTTGCCCTGGACAGGTGACAATATGAGCAGGATAACCATTTTGGCTGCTAACGCCGAACAGCAGGCCTTTGAAAATGCGGAAGTGGATGTGCGGGTGTATCCGAGATGTGAATGATTCATTGCTGTCTAATTATGGTATTGGATTGGTCCCTGAATATTATGGTATGATGTTGGACTTTGAATATTAAGTTTGAATATTATGGTATAATATTGGTCTTTGAATTTTTCGGTACGGGTTAGTCTATGAAACTTGAGGATTGCTGGTATGTTATCACTTTCTGACAATCCATACATCCTGACCAAGACGGTACGCATCCGGACTTTCCAGGTGGTTCAGAATTTCTTTTCCGTTCAAAAGCTTGTTCTTAATATAAGTCGGGGGGTGATACGCAAGGAAATGCTTTTTTCCCTCGGATACACCTCCTTTAACCACCAGTTTTCCGGTTTCGTACGTTTTTCTGTCTGCTGACAACAGCCGTTTGGCTGAGTTGTTGCCATGGCTGGTGAAGATCAGAATGCCGCCCGGGCGGAGCATCCTGAAAAGTTCATCCATCCATTCATAATGCATTTTTTCGGATAGATGAGTGAATACCGACAGGGCGTATATGCAGTCGAAATAGTTGCTGGCCGCTGATAATGGCGGATTCAGGTTGCATTCATGAAAATTGATATGTTCAAGGTTGCTGCGGCACCAGGCGATGGTTTTTGGGTTATAGTCGTATCCATACAGCGAAACATGGTCAAATCTATCGATTCTGGTAAGATGTCGAATGATCCGTGCCGGTCCGCAACCCCATTCCGCCACCCGCACGCTTCTTTTATGAAATTTTGTGGATGGTATTTTTGTCCGTGATTTTCTTCTATCGCCGACGGGTGAAATGTCGGTTTCTTTTGTGATTTCCGTCCCGGGTTTGTTGGTATGATCTGATGGAAGATATTTTTCTATGCTGTCAATTATTAAACGGGCATGAATTCGACCTTCCTCATCATAAATTCTCAAAGATGTGTGATTATAAGCATCAAATGAGAGTCTTTTCGGTGGTGCGGTGAAACCGGGATTTCGTTTTAGAAAAGCTCGATTGGAGCGGTGGTGTTTCACAGCGTCGAAACATAGCATAAGTATGTCCGTCATCATCAAAAACTGCGTTTTTCTCAAAAAATCCTTGAACTTGAGCTTGAACGTGAGCATGCTTGAAAATGGTATCGTCTTGCGGATCAGATTGCTCTGTCTGAAATGCCAAATAATTGTGGTTTGACCTTCCCTTGGGATGATTCCGGCCGGTACGAGAAACGTTTTGTGCCTCGTTTTTGAATTTACGCAATAATGACGAAATGGCAACATGCTTTCAGATGTATCAAGTCAAAACGGCTTCAAGTGCAACCTGACACGTAAGCTGCTGCGGCAGAACCCGAAGCATAAATATCCGTGTGAGGATATCATTTAACGGTTGAGGTTCTGATCGAATGATTGTATGGCGACGAATGTTCTAACTCAAAACAGGCATTCAATAACATACCATGATATTTGACGAAAATTCTCAACCCCATCAGGGTCAGCCGGTTATTGAAAAAGGCAAGGCCATTAAGGAGGCAAAAGCGGCAGTTATTCTGATCCATGGTCGCGGGGCAACGGCGGAGAGCATACTAACCCTGGCCGGTGAAGTGAACCTGCCGGATGCTGCCTGGCTTGCCCCGCAGGCAAGTAAATATACCTGGTATCCATACTCCTTTCTCGCACCAATCGAACATAATGAGCCGGGTTTGTCTTCGGGTTTGAAGGTGGTTGGAGAACTCATTGAAAAGATAGAGGATGCCGGGATTCCGAAAGAAAGAATCGTCCTTGCCGGTTTTTCACAGGGAGCTTGCCTGTCACTTGAATTCGCCGCTCGCAATCCTGCACGTTATGGCGGTGTTGTTGCGCTCAGTGGAGGCGTTATTGGTCCGCAGGTGGAAAATGATCGCTATCAGGGCTCGATGAATGGGACCCCGGTGTTTCTGGGTTGCAGTGATTACGACCATCACATTCCGGAAGAACGTGTTCACGAGTCCGCTGTGGTGTTTGAGCGCCTGGAGGCCGAAGTTGCAAAAAAAATCTATTCCGGATTGGGACATACCGTCAATGTAGATGAGTTAAACCACTTTCGGAATATCCTTGAACAGGTAATTTATTCGGGTTGATAACGGAGGAGATCACAATGACCGTAGCCGAACTTTTTGTTGCGTGTCTGGAAAAAGAAGGTGTAACCCATATTTTCGGAGTTCCGGGTGAAGAAAATGAGAGCCTGCTTTTCGCGCTCGAACATTCAAAAATCACATTTGTACCTTGTCGCCATGAACAGGGTGCGGCATTTATCGCCAATGTGTTCGGCCGACTTACAGGAAAAGCGGGGGTCTGTCTGGGAACCCTGGGACCCGGGGCAACCAATCTGATCACTGGTGTGGCTGATGCGAATCTCGATAAAGCGCCGCTGGTTGCGATAACGGCACAAGGTGGACTCGACCGGCTCCACCACGAAAGTCATCAGAAAGTAGATATTGTTAATATGTTCCGGCCAATCACAAAATGGAACGGATCGGTATCCTCTCCCGTGGTGGTCACAGAAATGGTGTGCAAGGCGTTTCGTGAAGCCGAGCAGGAGAAGCCCGGGGCAACGCATATTGAACTTTCCGAGGATGTGGCTGATCTTGAAGTGGATGATGTGTTCGGACCCATGGAGCCCAGGCGTCCACGTCGCCCGGCATCCGATTACAAAGCGATCCGCAAATCGGTGGAGCTGATCCGCGCCGCCCGGCGTCCGCTTATTCTGGCGGGCAATGGCGCCATCAGAAAGCTTGCCAGCAAGCATCTTACCGAGTTTGCTGAACGGCATCAGGTGCCGGTAGCCTCCACATTCATGGGAAAAGGGGCTTTGACCGACCGATCACGGCTTTCGCTTGGTACGATCGGACTTGGATTTCGCGATTATATCGCAGAAGCATTTGATGAAGCTGACCTGATTATCACCGTGGGCTATGACATTGCCGAGTATCCACCTCAAAAATGGAACAACGGCAAGCCGAAGCGCATCATCCATATTGATTTTGATCCCGCTGAAGTCTACACAGAATACGACCCCGATGTGGAAGTTGTTGGTGATATATCGGCAGCTTTGTGGGAGCTGAACCGCACGCATGGTAATTTGGATGATCGGGAAGTGTACCCGGAATTGTCGTCAGAAAACGTAAAAGTGAATAGCGATCTGTTCCGGAATATGGAAAAAGGGTGGTTCGAACCCATAAGAAAGCGCATAGGAGAAGATCTCGAATTGTTTGAACTCCAAGAGAATGATGAATTTACCGTGCCCGGGGCCTTGCGCATCATCCGGGAAGCGATGGATGACGGTGGTCTCATGATCAGCGATGTGGGTACCCATAAAATGTGGATAGCCCGCAACTTTCCAACGTATTGTCCGAATGGGTGTCTGATCAGTAACGGCCTGGCCAGCATGGGAATTTCACTGCCCGGCGCCATTGCGGCTTCGCTTCATCAACCCGAACGCCAGATTGTTGCGGCTATGGGAGACGGTGGTTTTTTGATGAATGCACAGGAGCTGGAAACTGCCAGGCGGTTGAAAACCGGATTTGCCGCTGTCATTTTTAACGACAACGATTACGGGCTGATCAGTTGGAAACAGCATCTTTCACGAGACCACTCTGTGAGTACACGCATTGACAATCCGGACTTTCCGGCTTTTGCGAAAAGCTTTGGTTTGGAGGGGCATCGAGCTGAATCCCCTTCGCACCTTGCTGATTTATTGCAGACTTGTTTCCATGGCAATTCGATTTATGTGATCGAAATTCCCATACGTACGCATGTGAATAATGAGTTGATCAAGCGACTTGACAGCTACTGGAAAGAAAAGCAGCAGATTGGATCATAAGTCTGAAAGAATGTAAATAAAAATAATAACAGAGAGGTAATATGGGTATTGAGGCAACGAATCCGGCCAATGGATCAGTTTTTCAGACATACAAGGAAATGAGCAGGGATGAAATGTACCGGGTTCTGGAGCGCAGTCACCGAACCTGGATGGAATGGCGAAGATCATCCTTTGCAGAACGCAGTAAACTGATGAGACGGGTTGCCGAATTGTTGCGTGAGCGCTCCGGACGTTATGGTGAGATGATTACCAGGGAGATGGGCAAGACCCGGAAATCAGCTATCGGTGAGGTGGAAAAATGCGCATGGGTTTGTGACTATTATGCGGATCATGCTCAAAAGTTTTTATCGGAAGAGGCAGTGCCAACCGATGCGGATGAAAGTTTCATAACGTATAATCCGCTGGGGGTCATACTGGCCGTGATGCCCTGGAACTTTCCATTCTGGCAGGTCTTTCGGTTTGCCGCGCCGGCTTTGATGGCTGGAAATACCGGACTGCTGAAACATGCCGGCAATGTTCCGGGTTCGGCCCTGGCCATTGAAGAGGTGTTTCGTGATGCCGGATTTCCTGCGGATGCATTTCGCTCGCTGTTGGTGAAAACCTCTCTGGTGGATGAACTCCTGGAACACGAACATGTCAAGGCCGCAACGTTAACCGGCAGCGGACCGGCCGGCAGTGCCGTAGCATCCAAAGCGGGAAAAATGCTGAAAAAGACGGTTTTGGAATTGGGCGGAAGTGACCCCTACATCGTATTGGAAGACGCCGATTTGGAGGAAGCCGCATCCACCTGTGTTACCAGTCGGCTTATTAATGGCGGACAAAGCTGTATTGCCGCCAAACGCTTTATCGTGGTTGAACCGGTACTTCAGGAATTTACCGACTTGTTTGTGAAAGGGATGAAGGAAGCCGTGATGGATGATCCGATGCGCGATGACACCACGTTGGGACCGATGGCACGCGAAGACCTGCGGGATGAGCTGCACGAACAGGCTCAGGACTCGATCAGGCAGGGAGCCACATGTCTGATCGGAGGAGAGGTGCCGGACCGGGCAGGCTACTGGTACCCACCCACGGTGCTGGCCGATGTGCGACCCGGGATGGCTGCTTTTGATGACGAACTCTTTGGACCGGTCGCCGCTATTGTTTCGGCAAAAGATGAAAGGGAGGCCATTGAGCTGGCCAACAGATCGGTTTTCGGATTGGGCGCGGCTGTCTTCACCAGAGATCTGGAACGGGGTCGACGCATTGCTGCAGAAGAGCTTGAAGCAGGTTCCTGTTTCGTCAATGAACTGGTGAAATCCGATCCGCGACTGCCCTTCGGCGGCATCAAGACCAGTGGCTATGGCCGGGAATTGTCATATTTGGGAATTCGTGAATTTACGAATATCAAGACGGTGTATGTGAAATAAGGGTTGTTATTCTCCGGTTTTCAGCACATTTCCGGCATAAATGGGTCCAGTGCATCAGTATGCTTCCGGCATATGTTCCTTGATTTTCAATACACTTCAGACCTGTCATTCTGATTTTTTGCAACAACATGGGTACCGTATGCCTGTGATTATTACGTGTTTGGCGAGTCTGTTTATTGAAAGCAGATTCCGGATGAGGTTTTAACAGGCTGGCCGATGCTATGCAAGTTTGTGCCATGAAATCAGACATGATGATTCAAATGATCAAGAGAGGATGGAATATAAAAAACAGGATTGGACTCAGGTTACGGATGCAAAGGTTGTATCGGGGTTGGACACAGAGTCAGCTAGCCCGAAACTGTGGGCTGAATCGGGCATATATCTCTCAAGTAGAATCTGGGAAACGAAATATTTCGATTGTAAACATACAAAAAATTGCAGAAGCCCTGGATGTGACGTTGTGTGAGCTTTTCCACGGAATGTAGTCAGAATGCAATGTATAATTGGGAAACTACCTATAATTGTCATTATGCAATTTGTATAGAATGTAGTATGTATTGTAATCGGCTTCAATAATATCTGGTTCATGATCAGGCGATTAGTATATTTCCTGCTCAATCATCTGAAAGGTCTTTGCCATCTATGTTTTTTGGGAAATCCGTTGATACTTATAGACAACACTGATGATTGCAGAACATGTTGGAAATAATACCAATTTTGCGATTTCTTATGAGAGCTAAGTTACTTATAATCAACATAGGTGATGGTTAAAACTGTCGAATATGGGCCTTATTAATTGATTTCATTAAAAACTCATGTTACTTATAATTAACATAGGGTGATGGTTAAAACTGTCGAATATGGGCCTTATTATGGGATTTAGCTTGAATTCAATGTCACTCATAGTCAATAGATGTTTTATTGAAAAAGGGTAGTTGTCGTCTCTGGTTAATCAACTACAACTATTTTTGGAGATGGACGGGAAACCATGAAAAATATCCGAGTAAGGTATTTCCTGGTTGCATTGACCCGGAAAATGTCGGGTCAACACAGACATCACCTTAATTGCTACCATAAACATAGACTGCATCATAAACATAGACTGCATCATAAACATAGACTGCACCATAAAGGAACTGAAAATATTGGCTGTATAACTGCCACACTGAATTAATGATGACCATGCCCTATAAATATTTCATGCCACCGGAGTGGGCTCCGCACGAAATGACCCTGATGACCTGGCCGGACAACCGCGAAACCTGGCCCGGAGACCGTTTGAATCGTGCGGAACATGTCTATGCCGATATTCTTGAGGCATTGGTCCCGCACGAAAAGGTATTGCTGATGGTGGCCAATGACGATGCACAGCAGGCCGCTGCATCGATGATTCAGAATCGAAACATTGATTGGAACCGGGTCAGACTGGTACGAATGCCGACCAACGATGTCTGGGTGCGTGATTACGGACCCATCACGTTAATTCGGAAGTTCGAAGCACAAGTCCCGGGTCAAAAAGAACCCGTTATGTGCGACTGGGGATACAATGCGTGGGGCGGGAAGTACCCACCTTACGAAAGCGACAATACCGTTCCGAAAAAACTTGCCGAACTGCTTGATTATCCGCTCGTTGTTCCAGGTATGATCCTGGAAGGGGGCTCAATAGATGTCAATGGCAACGGTTTCTTGTTGACAACCGAATCGGTACTTCTCAACCCCAACCGAAATCCGGAAATGAGCAGATTTCAAATTGAAAAAAATCTCAGGAAGTATCTTGGCGTTGAGAACATCATCTGGCTGAAAAATGGATTGAAAGGGGATGATACAGACGGTCACATCGATGATTTGGCTCGCTTTGTTGCACCACGCACCATAATAGCCTCGGGCAGTGAGGATCCCGCTGATCCGAATTATGAAACCCTTCGGGAAAACAGGGAAATTCTGGCCAATGTTACGGATTGCAAAGGCGTCCCGATCAAAATCTTCGATTTGCCGATGCCGGCTACCCGAATCAACGATACCACCGTGGATGGATCGGAATACGTACCTGCCAGCTATGCCAATTTTTACATTGCCAACGGATGTGTTCTGGTTCCGCTTTATGACGATCGATATGACCACCAGGTTTTGGCACTTTTCCGGAAACTATTTCCTGATCGTCACATAAAGGGCATTCCCTGTAAAAATCTGGTATGGGGACAGGGTTCCATTCACTGTATCACCCAGCAGGTGCCGAAAATTGGCGTTTCGGGGTCTTGATGCCTTATTCCTGACGTCCCAATAGGTAATTCCCAATTGGTAACAAGGTGCCGCGACAGGAAGTGCCACAGTCGCAGGGAAGTCGCAGTGCCCGTTAAACTCGCAGTGCTAATGTATGTAACAGTGCCGGCCAGTGTCATAAAAATCGCATTCCTGCACAATCAAATTGCATCCATTTCGTAATTATTCGTATTGTTACAGGGACATTCATTCCTGAAAATGTCCAAATCTGTAATTTTCTTTAACTGCAGTTGTCTTCAACTGCAATTGTCTTCAACTGCAATTGTCTTCAACTGCAATTGTCTTCAACTGCAGTTATCTAAACCTGTTATCGTCTTCACTTGTTGTTGCCTTGACCTGTTCTTGATTTCACTTTTTGCTAAACAGACTAATTCTATTCCAGAGTCATGCATTCAATCGCTTTCAGACTTATCCCTGTCATCACACTGTTGCTTCTTGTTTCCTGCAGTTCAAACGCCCAGCAGGCGGAGGTTGTCAATATAAAACCGGGGAACCTGGCTGAATTTCTCGGAAACAATGACGCGGTGATTATTGATGTGCGAACTCCTGGCGAGTGGGAAAGAGGAAAAGTGGAATCTGCACTTACAATCAATTTGAACCACCCTCAATTTAATCAGGTTATCAGTGAGCTGGACAAAGACAAGACGTATTTGGTTTACTGCAACTCCGGCAACCGCAGCAGCATCGCCTCCAGGCGAATGGCACAAATGGGATTTACCAGCATTTTCAACTATGACGGGATGCATTATCAGATTCGTCAGGAATTTGAGAATCTGAATCCGACCGGGAAAGATTTGGATGACTAGTGTCATGTCAACTTGAAAATGTCTGTAATATTTTGTATTATGCCATCAAAAACCATGGCACGATACAAAGTTACGCTTACAAAAGAAGAACGTGAACAGCTGAATACTGTCTTAGCCAAAGGGAAACATACTTCCCAGCAATATCGCAATGCTTGTATTCTGATCAATTCTGATGAAGGCCCTTGGGGTAATAAGTTGTCCAATGAACAAATTGCACAGTTCTTGCAGATCAACACAAAGACGGTGGAGCGTGTAAAACAACGTTTTGTTGAAGAAGGTTTTGACGAATGTATGGGGCGAAAGCCATATCCCAAAAAGGGGCCTGTAAAAACAGACGGTGACTTTGAGGCCCATTTGATTGCCCTGAGCTGTAGCAAAGCTCCGGAAGGATATGCGCGTTGGTCATTGCGCCTGCTTGCCGATAAAATGGTGGAATTGCAATATACCGACAGCGTTTCGCATGAAACGGTACGTCAGGTTTTAAAAAAAACGAAATCAAGCCGTGGAAGGTGAAAGGATGGGTGATTCCTCCACTGGAAAACAGCGATTTTGTTGCCCATATGGAATTGGTCCTGGACATTTACAAAACCCCTTACAATAAGGAGTTTCCTGTTGTATGCATGGATGAATCGCCCAAACAATTGATAAAACAAACTCGTGCTCCCATTGCCGGAAGACCGGGCAAGGAAGCAAAAGAAGATTATGAATATGCAAGAAACGGAGTGGCCAATATTTTCATGGCCAATGAACCATTAAAAGGCAAGCGTTACATAAAGGTATTACCAAGAAAAACGAAAACGGATTGGGCTCGATTTATCAAGGAAATTGCCGGCAAACATTATCCCAAAGCGAAAAAAATCCGGCTGGTTATGGACAATCTGAACACACATAAACCATCGGCTTTGTATGAAACCTTTCCTCCGGAAGAGGCAAAGCGTATCTGGGATCGGTTTGAGTTTATTTATACTCCGAAACACGGCAGCTGGTTGAATATGGCAGAAATAGAATTGAATGTACTGATGGGCCAATGTCTGAACCGGAGAATTGACAACATGGTAACAATTAGAAAAGAGGTAAAGGCTTGGCAACAAGATCGAAACAACAAAAAGTCAGTCATAAACTGGCAATTCAAAACCGATGATGCTCGGATTAAGCTGAAAAGACTCTATCCGACATTATCAAGTTGACATGACACTAGTGCTGTTTTCTGAAAGGCTTTCCGTCAAGAAGGATTACCATCATGCGATCGGCGAACCGGATGTTCCTTGCCGGCGGGGGTTTTAAATCAGCCGAAGTATTCACTCCAGGAAGGTTCGATCAGATTGGTGTGCTCTTCAATCAGTTTCAGTTTTTTTAAGAAAAGGTGTCACCTGATAGAGCCGATACTGCCGGTTTCCTTACAAGAAATTTATTTGAGTTTTTCAGAAAGCCAAAATTTGATTAA
>SKXL01000061.1 GCA_007128425.1 Balneolales bacterium
AAATTCGGCATTGAAAAAGACGATGAATTGCTGGTGCAACTACCCCTATCCAGAAAAAATCTTGCGGATATCACAGGGACAACCACGGAAACGGCAAGCCGGGTCATGAGTCAATTTCAAGATGACCGAATCATCAAAACCGGACGAAAATGGGTATCTATCATCAATCTTGACGCTTTGAAACACGTTTCTGAACACTGAATCCCAACAAGTTCGATTTTTTTTGCACTACATTGAGCTGCATCATTTTACTGTCCGTTAACCCGTGCTATCTTTCCTCTGTTTAAATCAGTTTAGATACATAAGGACAGAATGAACTCACATGGCAGGATGTGATCATGCCCCTTTGTTTCGACCGGAGGCAGCCATGTTCGTTTCATGTGAAAGCAACATTCACACCAATACACGAGGTTATAGCCATGACAACATCCATAATCAAGTATCCCACACTGTTATCACTTGCGATTTCTGTTCTGCTGCTCTATCCCGGATCAGCAGACGCCCATTGCGACAGCATGGGTGGACCTGTGGTTAAAAGTGCAGAAATAGCACTTCAAACAGGCAATGTGAACCTGGTTTTGATTTGGGTTACCGAAAGTCAGGAAACGGAAATCCGTGAATCATTCCACAACACCATGAAGGTCAGGTCTATCAATGAAGATACCCGCAAGCCGGCAGACCGCTACTTTTTCGAAACACTGGTCCGGCTCCACAGAGAAGCCGAAGGAGCACCTTACACCGGGCTGAAACCGGCCGATACCGATTTTGGACCTGCAATCCCTGCAGCGGAAAAGGCGCTCGAAACAGGTTCATTGAAAGAAGTGCGCGACTTGCTGGTCCACAGCATCGAAAAAGGCCTGCATCATTACTATGACAGTGCTGCTGAACTGAAAGATTTCGATCCGAATGACATTCAAGCGGGACGCGCATATGTCAATGCCTACGTGCAATTCATGCATTATGTGAACCCGGTCTATCGGACAGCAACGGCAGATGTCACTCACGAAATGGGTGAACATGACCATTGATCAGGTGCATGCACATCTCATATCCGGGTTAGTTGAACTAATCCTCACCGGGTCTTCGGGAAGTCGGGATGCGGCCGGACCCTCCACCCATGCTGACCTTAGTAATCCATCTGTCTTTTGAGATTGAGGATACGGGTGACCGAGGCGTCGATGCGTTCCATGCTGATGCGGCCGTCATCGAGCATCTTCTTGGCGATGCGTAAAAATTTTGGAGCGATGTCGGGATCGAAATCCAGATTGTTGCCGTAGGCCAGGATGTCCACGCCGGCAACCAGCGCCTGCTCCATCACCACCTCCTCCCTGTAGTGCGCGGTAATCGCCTTCATCTGCAGGTCGTCGCTGATGATCACGCCCTCGAAGCCCATCCGCCCGCGCAGCATCTCCTGCAGCACAAAAGGCGACAGTGTGGCGGACCATTCGGGATCCAGGCGGCTGTTGAAGATGTGCGTGGTCATGATCATGCGGCAGTTGCCTTCCTCCATGATGCGCTGGTATGGGAGCAGCTCGTGCTCACTCCAGCTCTCGGTAACATCGGCCATGCCAAGGTGTGTGTCCTCCCGTGAACTGCCGTGGCCCGGGAAATGCTTGAGCACGGTGAGTACACCTTCCTCCATATGTCCGCGCACATACGCGCTGGCGTGCAGCGCCACCATCTCGGGATCGTCGGAAAAACAGCGCTCGCGAAGGTAAATTGCCTTGTTCTCCTTGTTGATGCCCAGATCCACGCACGGCGCAAAATTCAGGTTGTGACCGTACTTTTTGATCAGGGCCGCAATGTGACGCGCGTGCCGGTACGTGAACTCCAGATCGTTCTTCTCGCCCAAGTCTTTGTGGGACAACGTATCCGGGAAACCTAATTGCGGCTTGAGCCGGTTTACGAGTCCGCCTTCCTGGTCGATGGACACTATGATCGGTATGTCGGCGTGCGACTTGAGATCGAACGTGAGCCGGCGTAACTGTTCGGGCGAAGCAATATTGCGGGATGAAGACGCGGTTCGCACATCGTAATCAAACAGGATGACCCCACCGAGATGGTGCTTGTGCAAGTCGGTGACAATCGGGTTGTCTTTGGTTAGTTCCGTTCCGAGAAACCCGATTAGCAGCATCTGGCCAAGTTTCTGGTCCAGGGTAAGGTCGGATGTAGCTGGAATAGCGGGATGGGGCGTAGCAGGCATGACAAAAACAAATGTTATTAACCAAAAATAGCAGTTAGTTTGGATAACACAAAAAAGCGTGTATCCTTCTTAGCATCCGCGGCATAACACGAGATGCCGTGTTCTGGTGAAATATGCTGAGACAGCGGTACACCGGCATGCACCAGCACCTTGCGGGGAACAGGTCAGGGTCTTTGCTGGATACGATTGATCCCCGACCGCTTTCACATGAACCCATATCGGTCACATTTGAGGTGACTTCAGTCTGGCAACAACGATACCATTCACATTCCTGCGGCCCTCAGTGTACTCGTGAATTGTGTTCGGATCCACAATCACCGAGCCGGTCAGGCTGGCATGGTAGAATCCGACACGGTCGCCATCGACTTTCACAAGCCCGGTATGCGTGATATCGAGTCCCTCGATAGTTGTGACGAACGCGAGGATATCGCCGGTTCGGAAACGATCTTCGAATTCGGGGATGCGGTCCTGCGGGATGTAAACCAGCCGGCGTTCGGTAAGACGCTCCTCTATGGTCCGAATCTTTTCGATCATGGCATCATCATCAGCCAGATGGCGGTAGTTTTCCCGGTTTCGGGACATGAAATCCAACGGTTCGATGGCGGGGAGCCCCTCCTCCTGAAAGAGAACGGTCAGCAAGCCCTTTTCCTGGTTAGTGAGCAGCCAGTCACTGAAATAGTGCAGCCGACTGGGGTAGCCGTCGATTTTACCTTCACGGTAGCGGATGAACTTCAGGTTTTCACGGAAAGCATCGTAGGAGGTTCGTGCCTGCAACGTAGTCATGGCCATGGCCAGGCTCATTTCGACGTAGATCACGCAATCGGAACCGGCAAGCGTGACGACCAGCTGCTCCTCGTCGGACTCGTCCAGCAGTCCGCCCACATAAGTGATGCCAAGTTGACGTTCGGCGTAGTAGGCAATGAGCGAGGGAACATCCCCTATCTGACGCCAGTAGATGAGACCTTCCTCCAGCCACTCTTGGATGGTTTCGGCTGACTCGTCAGTTGCGCCGGACTCGTTGTATGCGGATAAGACAACCACATCGGTTGCGGGAGCGTTATCGGATGCGCCTAAGGCAGCCTCATCGGATGCGGGAGTGTTATCGGATGCGGGAGCATTATCTGATGCGGGAGTGTTATCGGATGCAGCGGCTTGCACACGGCTGCTCTCTCCCTGGCATCCGGCAAGAAGCAGGATAGCCAGCATTGATAACATCCATATGGTTATGAAATATCGCATCGGGAAAAGGAGTGGATTAACGATCAGAGGGTACACGGGCTTCTTAAGTCAAATTCTGGAGTCAAATTCTGGAGTCTGAACACTGGAGTCTGAGTTTGGGTCTGGTTCTGAATTTGATTCTGGTTTTGGGTCTGGTTCTGAGTTTTGGTCTGGTTCTGAATTTTGGTCTGGTTCTGGGTTTAGGTCAAAGATCCAGGGTAATGGTTGCAAAGTCGAACCTGCAGGTTTGCCATCGGTGGCACGTCAGCTACAACGATTTGACGACGGCGTCAAGTACATCCGGGGAGACCGAGAGCTCGTTGAACATAGCCCGGAGATCATCTGCCGTGATGCGCCGGAAATCGCGCTCGACCGGAGTGATGCACACACCACCAAAATCGGTCGATGCCGGACTGAACACCATCTTATCGTCGCCTTCAGCAAAGAAACGTGCGGGTCGATGCTTTCTTCTGAGGAAACAAATGACACGCCATCGGCCATTCTCCTGCGTCGTCAGAATATTGAGCATCGGCTCTTCGTCCTCACCGGCTTCGGAACCGGCCTGGCGCGATGCCTCGGCGAAAGCGGTGTAGATCTGTTCGAAATTCTGAAGCAGCTTCGGCTTGTTATCCGATTCCATAATCACGTATCGGCGAAGGCCGTCATCCACCCTGGCCATGCGGATTTTGTCGTCGTCTGCGATCCATGTACCATGGCGTCCGGCCATATCCTCCCAGTGGATGTCTATCGGCATGAAGCCGCGCTCTCCGCCCTGGAAGTGAAGGTGATCAGGTGCGGAAGCTCCGCAACGCGGACCATTGTAGAACAACGTGTAGTACCTGCCCATGGCGGCGGAGAGATCGAGCATCGGTTCAAAGGCGTTGCGGATGCGTTGCGGAATATGGTCCAGGTGCGGGATGGTGAAGTGCTCTCTGAAAATGGGGAACGGATTGCCGAGCACCATGTAGTCGCCGTACAGCAACACTTTCTGTTCAGGTGGGAGGTTTGTCCGGCACAGAAAGCACTTGCGTTCGCGGATCGATTTCTTGTCGACTTTGGCCAAGCTGGACACGATGCGGCCCGGATTGAACTGCACCTTCATGCCGAAGCCGTCGAAATCGAAGGTGCGCACCTGCACGGTTTCAAGGCTTTCGAAACCCTTGCCAAGCATGGGCCAGTTTTCACGCTGATGGCGCAGCAGTACGCGGGACCGGATGGCCAGATCGGCCGGAATGCCGTGTTCATCGCTGGGGATGCCTTCCCGGGCGGCCAGGGTCTCGGGCGTCTCCACCTTGCCCAGCCTGCCGGGCGCGACTTCCCTGACGTCAGGTTCAACCCCTGCCAGATACGGCTTCATCTCCTCCGGAGCCAGGCAGCGGCCCGGATCAATTTTGCTTTGATCACTCATGGCTCATCACTCTCTGATATGTTTTTCCTTTGTTTTTCAGTTGGCGTGCACGCAGCTCAAACGTCCGAATCTTGTCTTTGAAGGCGTTGTGCGCATTTAGCTTGGGGATATCCAGTGAAGCGTCGGTGTTGTCTTCCCAGCGCCGCACACAGTAGATCGGGTCGTAGATGCGGCCGATCTGGTAGTTGCGGGATATGGCCGGTCCGACCGCATAATCTTCGCCGTAGCTCACGTTTGGAATGCGGATGCGGCGCAGGACCGGCGTATAGAACGCACGCGGCGCTCCCAGACCGTTGATGCGGATGGCGTTGTTGCGCCCGTTCTCGAGGGTCCACTCGCGGTGGTCGATGACCCCCGGCGGAATCTCGTTCAGGTCGATGTCGGTCATCATATAACTACCCACCACCATGGCGCATTTTTCTTCACGGAACACATCCAGGATCCGCTGGATGGTGGTCTCGTCCATGTAGATATCGTCACTGTCGAGCTGGATCGCGTATTTGCCACAGTACTCGCTGAACACCGCCTCGTTCCAGCATCCCCCGATGCCGAGATCTTTCCGCTCCGGGATGATGTGCTTGAGCCGGGGATCTTTGTCTGCTATTTCCTTGAGGATGTCGGTGGTGCCGTCGGTCAAGTCTGAACTGATGAAAGCGTCAATAGTTTGCTCTGCATGTTTTTCACCATGATATGGCAGGAAAAACGTTATTTTTTTTGACATAACACTTCAATGGATTTTCGAAATAATAAATATCCCTGTATTGATCAAACTATGTGAAGCCCGATTTACGACAATCGACCCTGTAAAGCTACGCAATCAGAAATTCAAAGCCAATGAGAAGCCTCGACTCGGCTTTATGCTTCACAGTGATATTCGGTTTTTTTGACATTTTTTTTAAAAAAAACTCGTTTTTTATGAGTTTTTCATCGTTCATGCTTAGATTGTGATTTTACAAAAATGCAGGGACACAAAGAGATGAAATTTTTTATCACACTTTTGATCATTGTCCTGCCGGTTGCCTTAATGAATTCCAGCTGCCAGGCAAAACAGGACAATGCAAAACAGTCTCGTGTAAAAACGGGGTTGGAAGTGCTGATTGACCGCAATTTCGACGCGCTACAGGGCAAACGGGTCGGACTCATCACCAATGCCACGGGAGTGGATCACACCCTGTTCTCCATCGTGGATATCTTCCATCAGGCAGAGCAGGTGAACCTGGTTGCACTATTCGGTCCCGAGCACGGTGTACGTGGCGACTATGACGCCGGCGCCTACGTCGAAAGCTACATCGACGAGCAGACCGGAATTCCCGTTTACTCTTTGTACGGACCCACGCGCAGACCAACGCGGGAAATGTTGGAAGGAATCGACGTGCTGGTATACGACATCCAGGATATCGGCGCCCGCTCCTACACCTATATCAGTACCATGGGCCTGACCATGGGAGCCGCCGCCGAAAATGGCATTGCATACGTGGTGCTTGACCGTCCCAACCCGCTTGGAGGCAACCGGGTGGAAGGCAACGTAGCCGAGGAGGGGTATTTCTCCTTTGTTAGCCCGTTCCCCATTCCCTACGTGCACGGGCTGACAGTGGCTGAGTTGGCCGTGATGCTCAACGAGGAGGGAATGCTTGAAGGAGGTGTGCAGGTTGATCTGACGGTGGTACCGATGGAAAACTGGCGGCGCGAAATGACCTTCGGCGATACAGGCCTGCACTGGGTGCCGACCTCACCGCACATCCCCCATGCCAATTCCCCCATCTTCTACGTGGCTACCGGCAAGTTCGGGGAGCTGCAGATCCTCTCCGAGGGCGTCGGGTACACCCTGCCCTTCGAGATCTTCGGCGCCGAATGGATCGATGCCGACAATCTGGCCACCAACCTGAACGCACGCGATTTCCCGGGTGTGATCTTTCGGCCCGTTTCTTGGCGCCCCTATTACGGCCGCGATGAGGGCAAGCGGCTGTCGGGCGTACAGATCCACGTGACCGATTACAGCCGGCTCAACCTGACCGCCCTTGGCTACCATTTCCTGGAGGCGCACCATGAGCTCTACCCGGACAGAAATCCATTCGAGATGGCTACCGCTGCCCGGATTCGTATGTTCGACCGGGTGGCCGGATCTTCCCAGGTGCGCAAGCTCTTCATGGAAAACATGCGCTACGAGGATGTGAAGGATTTTCTGGAAAAGGACGTGGTATTCTTCCGAAACCTGTCGCAGAACTATTGGCTGTATGAGTGACCTAACCCACAAACCTTAATTTTGTGGAATTTTAAATTTATAGAGAATTAATGGGCTTGGACCCGGCAATTATCCACTTCGCGGTCTGTCCCGATTCACCGGCAAACTCTCATGGCGCAGGAAATATTTCACCTCTGTCTCACTTGCGTTTCCACGATCGCGACTCCAATTGACCAGCATGCGACTGCCATCTTCATGTACAAAATCGGATGCAGGCTTCCGGAGATGCCGGGGTTTTTCAATTTCTTCAGTTGAAGGTAAAGTGCCGATCGGTTGCATGGAATCGGGATCCAGTATCCATGTCTTCACTCCACACATAAGAAAGATAACGGTTGGTTCTGGCATCGGGAGTTTCACGCCACATAAATATCCTGTGAAAATTGCCATCCGATCCAACCATTGCCGAACCATAAACTCTCCCATAGGCATTCATTTTTCCCAGCCCGTCAAATAGCGGCTTATCCTGAAGCCGCTTCCAAATTTTCTTCTTCGGATTCCAAACATTGATAATGGTTTTGCCATCACCACTACCCCCATAGCGATAACTGAAAACAAGTCGGCCATCTGGAAGCTCCTGAAACCCTTCATAGGTAACTCTGTCTTCATTTTCTCCAACCATGTAGTTGATTTCTTCCAACGTCTCGATGTGGTTGATACCCTCTTCTTTGAGTCTGTCGCTATAAAAGGGTTCGGTAGTTCGCCAATAGACAAGCGGTCTGGCATGCATATTCCCACACAAATGTAATAACCCGCCGTTGTCGTCGGCCAGGGTTTTAATAGCCACAAGGATGTTCCAGTTCGCATTCAAAGGTAGTTCCCGGTAAGCCCATTCACTCGATCCCAGTTTACGTTCGGCAATAACTACCTGTTGCTCGGCATTATAAAAAGCTACCTACTGACGCCCTCCATGAGTCAGTAGTGTTGTGCTTATTCTGGTTCCGGAAATAACCTCTCCGACTGCCAGAGAGTCTAAAACACGGTATTCATTATCCGTACCCTGGTTTTTCGCCATGGCATAGCCAGAAATAAGCAAAACGGACACGATCAGAATTATATAAACTGCAGCTGATCTCATGATCCGGCAATATTTTTTCATAAAAATCAAAACAGGTCATCGTTCAACTTAATACTATTCCTCATGTCAACCAATCCGGGGTTCGGCCTCATTGTCCTTCTTGCCGAAGTCCTTGTCCAGCGGAATGAACCAGGTGGCAATAAAGGCCGGGATTGTGGCGATCATGACCCAGAGGAAGAAGTTGGGATAACCCACCAACTCCTGGATCCATCCGCTGAACATGCCGGGGATCATCATCCCCAGTGCCATGAAGCCGGTTGTGATAGCGAAATGCGACGTTTTGTGCTCACCCTCCGATACGTAGATCATGAAGAGCATGTAGGCGGTGAATCCGAAGCCGTAGCCGAACTGCTCCACGGCAATGGATGCGCTGATCATAAAGAAACTGTCGGGTAGTGTCTGCGAGAGGTAGACATAAACCAGGTTCGGGATGTTCATGGCAAAGACCATGGGCCAGAGCCAGAACTTGAGTCCGTGCCGTGCGGCCATGATACCGCCAAGGATTCCTCCGATCGTTAGTGAAAGCAGTCCCACCGTTCCGTATGCAACCCCGAGCTGTCCGGTTGTGAGCGCAAGTCCCCCGATCTCCTGGGCATCCAGTAGAAAAGGCGATGCCAGGCGCACGATCTGCGCTTCGGCAAACCGATAGAGCAGCAGGAACGCCAGGATGGCGCCAATCTTCTCTTTTCGGAAGAACAGTGCAAATGTTTTGATGAACTCCCCGAAAATGGACTGTCCGGGCGCACGGGTTGCCGGCTTGTCCACCTTCGGATAGGGCAGCATGAACCGGTGGTAGATGAAGAAGAGCACAAACATCCCGGCCAGGAAGAAAAACGTAATGGACCAGGCGAGCGGGATATTCCCGGAGCGCACCTGGAACTCGGCACTGCTCGCAAAATCAAGCTGTTCGTCGATCCGGATCACGGCCATGCCCGGCACGTTCCAGTTGTCCTCGGTAAAACGGAAGTAGCTTCCCTCCACCAGGGAGATACTGTTATCGCCGCGGACCCGGCCGAAATTCATCACCACTTCGTCACCGGGATCTGGCGGACCGGAAAGATGGAAGTAGATCACCCCGACATTTCCGGTAAATTCCGTGTCCATAACGACTTCATCTGGACCAAAATGACTGGTGATA
>SKXL01000187.1 GCA_007128425.1 Balneolales bacterium
CCGTCTTTGGTAAAGCGGTAACCGGTAAAACTGATAACCGGAACATCTTCCGTCAGTGCGGCGTACGCATCAATAACACCATTGCCCAGTTTGTCGCGGTAATCAGGATCGGGATTGGCATAATAAATGGGACGTGCCGTACCCCGAAGCTGGCTTGCTATTTGCTGAGGCGGCCAATCGGGGTGTTCGGCTTTGATCAGAGCGGCAAGTCCACTAACGATGGGAGTAGAAAGTGAGGTACCGCTTGACGCTGCATAGCCGGGCGTCCAAGTATGTGAAGCCTCATCATATTCAAAAGTTGTTCCCAGAACATTTTGACCAACAGCAAATACATCCAGCTTGTAACCGTAATTCGAAAAACGGGCCTTCCTGTCGTCAAGATGTTGGGTCACCGCACCCACAGAGAGTACGTCATCGAAAAGGGCCGGATAGGTGCCGCTGGTCGCGATACCGTTGTTGCCTATGGCGGCGACAACGAGAGCTCCGGATTCCACGGCAAATGCAATGACATCTTTGCCAAAACCGGACCTGCCCGATCCGATAAAACTGCAGTTGATAACATCCGCACCGTTAATGGCAGCGTAGAGAATGGCATGATATGCGAACGCTATTACGCTGGGATATTTTTCCGTCCCGCCGGCTTTGATCGGCATGAAGCGGCTGTTGAAACCGACTCCCGCCATGCCCAATCCATTGTCGGTGACGGCCGCTGCAACACCGGCCACACGGGTTCCATGTGAGCTGAAGTTGCCGGCCGGATCGGCATTCTGCACCGGATCTTCGCCAGAGAAAATATCACCGGCTTCCCAGAAATTCCATCCGATTGTGTCATTTTGAATTTCAAACTCATCAAAGAATTCGTTCGCTTTTCCGGGCTCGGGATTACGCCAGAGATTATCCCTGAGATCCGGGTGATCATAATAAACGCCGGAATCAATGATGGCTATAACAACATCAGGAGAACCGGTTTGCACAGCCCAGGCTCTGTGAATATTCAGGTAGTCAAAATAATTGTGACTCTCTGTGCCTATGTACGGATCGTTTGGCACATACCTTTGCTCGTCTTCATAATCTGCGGTTTGGTGGATATAATGAGGTTCAGCATAGACCACTCCGGGTACATTTTCCAGTTTGGCGGCAAGCGTCCCCGGGTCGTCTCCGGAACCAAAAGAGATACTGAATGTGTGCTGAAGGGCATAGGCCATTTCCAGATACTGTTGTGAAATTTTGCCTGGCGTTGATTTATCTCTTTGGAGCTCATGAAGCGCAGCCGGACCAAAAACGGGAGTAGCAGAAATCAGGTCATATGCATCCAGAACGTTTTTTAGTGTTGAAGGAAAAGGGTTTTTTGAGGATACATTTTCTGTATCCAGAACGGCTTTGTTGAAATCGATTCCCGGTTCAACCCTGACCATCAATCGTCCAGGGAGGTAATCACGATCGGGCATTCTGCTCTCAAGTCGCTCCGGCAGTCCGGCCACAATCAGGAATAAAGAGATCAGAAACGGGATGATCGGGATTCTCATGGAAATATCATGTATTCGATGCTGGGAATAGTGGCTGCTATGATACCACTTGCCAATAGTATATGAAAGCAGAACGATTGAAGCTTATATAAAAACGAGAATAATTGCACTTTTGGTACCGGTTGGGTAACATGGGAGCAAACCATTCCAACTGAAAACGATCGCCCGGAATTATGTCTGCAGAAATCAGTTTGATACTCAGTCCGCCATGTTTTAGCCTGGTACATGCATGAAAGAACTTGCAAAAAAACTTTTTTCCTGGTTGGTTCTGGTCTGCTTATTCTTGATGCTTCCGTCAAAGGGAGTGGCTTGCATCTCATTTTATGCAAATTCAGAGACTGGTCTTCCGTGTGTTGCATGTAAAGCCAACGTTTTGGGTCCGCCAGTCTATCTGGATACTTCAGCCGATCTGAAGAGCAAGTCAAAAGCCCGGATATACTCAGTGGCGTTCACAGCGGTTCCAATAGGTTTGTCACGTGTTGCATCCAAAGGATGGAAAATGTCGGATCAAAGCATAACATCCATGTTTTTAATTATATCAGGCTCCGTGATGGGACCTTCATCCGGCAGCATATATGCAGATGACTGGGGTATCATACGTAATGGCGTTATCACCCGGTCATTAAGTCTGGCATTGGTTATAACCGGTTCCATTCTGAACGAATATTATCATGATGATGATCATCTGCTAAGCATAGGCCGGGTCATGCAGCTGACCGGACTGGGATTCTTTGCAGGAAGTGCTATTTATGATACCTTTTTTGTGTCGGCCCACTCGGTTCAGTACCATAATGCACGGGTCAAAATGGGAGTGGGAATATCATCCATCGGATCACTTCAAAGCGAAGTGAAAAACTATCCGGATCTTCAAATAAAGTTACCTTTCTAAAAATCAAATTTACTCTGCAGATTTACCCGGTTTGTACGTTAGGGTAGAGACATATATGCTCGGCAAGTATTTTCAGTCAAAAGAACTCCCAAATGAAAGCACAAATAGTATTTATCACTTCTTTATTGGCATTGGCATTGTTTGTTTCGCATGTTATGACAGGATGTACTACCCAACGCGAAGTAGCTGCGCCAATTAAAACTACGGAGCTGCCTGTTTTTGAAGGCGAACAGGATAAAGATCATCTTGAGCTCTCGGTTCTTTTTCTCCTGGCAGAGGATGGCAGCATTGAAGACTTAAAGATGGTCGGTACAAGTGGAGATGCAGGTTGGGACAGTGCCGCGGCTGATTCTATAAAAAACTGGCATTTTCCCCCACCTTCTGATTCGGAAAAAAAATGGGTCAGAAGAACGGTACGAGTTGAAATCATCCCTGCCGAAATCCTTAATATTGGAGAGCTGATATTTCAGGACAGCAACGATGCAGACTTGATCTACTCCCGACTCAGAGCCGGCGCGAGTTTTGAAAGATTGGTCAGGGAAACCCGGCAAGGCAATGCCCTCGCCAGTGAGGGACGCTTCAGAGCTGACATTGAGACAACGGAATACCCGATTGAAATTTCTCTAATACTTATTGAGCTGGAGGAGGGAAAGTTTTCAAGACCTGTTGAAATGGGTGGCAAATTTGTCATATTCAAAAGATATGGTGATTTTTTACCTGGTGAGTGACAGGCTGAGTGCAGTTGGTAATTCTCAAATGAAAAAGGAGATAGTGTATTCGGTAAAACATGTTTTGCCAGTCATTGCTATATCGATTTTCGGATTATGGGCCTTCGTTGGCAACGGCTATGTTGAAGCTTTTGCAACACCTGGCAGTTCTTGAATATTCAAGTAATGCACCCTGGTTCAACAAGCTTCATGACAACCTTTAAATCTTTGAAAACAAACAATAAATGAATAGGTTCAAGTTTCTGATCATTGTGTCCATTTTTTTTGTAACACCAGGTTCAGCTGTAACTGCCGGGACTATTACTGAACCGAATGATAATCAGGCAGAAAAAGAAACTCATTTGCCTGTTGTCACAGGGTATGGAGAAGGGGTATTCATCACGGGCGATCTTCTGTTTCAGGATGATTTCCAGCATCTCAATAACTGGCACATTCAGATTCAGGAAACGGATCACGAATCAAATCCGGAACTCAAAATTTCCGAAGGCAAACTGGATGTGTTCATGCCTGCTCGCGGGGCAACAATCTGGTTCAGGCATAAACTGGAAGGTCCGGTGGCCATTCTTTATGATGTCATGGCTCCGACAAACAGAACGGAACACCCGTGGGTAGTACCCAGAGACATCAATACCTTCTGGCACGCATCGGATCCCGAGGATCCGGCTGATATATTCAACGATGATCGTTATACCGGCGCTTTTTCCTCATATCATAAGCAGGTTGGATATTATGCAAGCACGGGTGGCAGAGACAACACCACCACCCGCTTCCGGCGATATCCTCGTATGAAAAACGGGGAACCGGTTGATCATATATCGCTTGCCGACAAGGATGGTCTGGAGGATTATCTGATCAGACCCGATCAGACGCACACCATTCAGTTGACGGTTTTTGAGGATGTGGTACAATATATTGTAGATGGAAATGTGGTCTACGAGATTCGTGAAGGAGACGAAATCTTCGTTGAAGATGCTGACGGGAACGAGAAAAGGGCCGTCTATTCCATAGATCAATTTCCACCGTACAATGAGGGATGGTTCGGGTTTCGAATGGTGAGAACGCATCATATCTATTCGAATTTCCGTGTGTACCGGCTTGAACCGCAATGAGCCGGTTGAGTGATCAGTAGAACAGTCTTTTTTAGAAATTTTATTCGGTCATCCCTGAAGAACCAGGCAATACCAGGTACTCGAATCCGTAGTAACCTTTCTCCGGCAGGTCCGGCTTCCAGTCACCCAGGTTAATCAATCCTTTTCCGTCTGGAAGTTCCACGGCCTCGAAGATAATTTTATCCAATATTTTCCCGTCCATGTTCTTCGCCTGAACAACAACATCCACGGTGCGTGCCTTTCCCAGATTCAAAACGATCACCGGTATCTCATCATTTGGACCGTACGCAATATCAACGTTTTTACTGCCGGCCAATACCGGTTGGAAAACCATTTTGTGAGCATAAAAAGCCAGTTTGGGATGATTTTCATAATCCAGCATTGGCTTCATATACGTGGCTGTATTGCCACCGCCGCGCATTGGGCACCAGTTCATGCCATCAAAACCCAGCCAGCGTTTTTTACGGTAAGCTTCATACAGGCTCAATGCCTGCCATGCCTGACTTGCCCGCCATTCGTCGAAATCCAGCTTCCTTCCGATACTCCCTACGTCATAGTTCATTTCATAGGAGTATAATTTGTGGTAAGGTTTGCCGCGTGTGAGATTCCAGTTTGCCTGGCCGATGGTTTCCTCGCTCTCAAAATCGAACCAGGCGTGGGTTTCGCTGTTCAGATACTCCATACGTGCTTCCCGTTCCATTCCCCGATACCCGTGCATTCCAGGAAAGTTCCTCAAATAATGCCAGTCCTGTCCATAGGCAAGGACCTGTTCCATGGTTCCCCGCGCTATAAGCGGTGAGGTCCAGGAAGACCAGGTTGTATCATCATCGGCCGGCCGCCAGGTGTCACCAATAGTTTTGTCAAATACATCATCCATCCGGGACATATCTGCGGAGGGAGATATCAACCGGGACCGGTCCACTTCAGACAAGGTATCGTACACTTTTTGAAACCATTCCATGGGCCAGGGGGCGGGGTGATTTCCCGGCTGCCACATGACAATGCTGGGGTGGTTGCGCACCTGTTTGGCATAGATGGGCAGTCCCTCAAAATCAAGATCAAAAGCGGGCCCTTCCCGAACCCATGAGGGTGTTTGCCACATAAACATGATGCCCATCTGGTCTCCAATCTGTGCCAGGCGACGATCATTGACTCCGGCAAGCCGCTGGTCGTGCACCGACATGCGCAGCGTGTTGCCATTCATTTTTTTTGCCAGAAGGATGTCGTGCACCCATCTTTCTTTGGGCGGACTGAACATCCACTGGGCAATTCTCTCAAGGGGTGCATGGTGACCGAAAAGTAACGGCCCATTGAGCATCTCCGGTCTCCCGTTAATACGAAAGGTCCCTCCGTCCTGACTTATGGTCCGAAGACCGGTGGTCAGGATATAATCATCAATATCATTACCTGCCTCATCCTGAATGACCACATGCACCTTGTAAAGATTGGGGGTCCGTGTGGTCCAGAGTTTCGGATCCGGTATCCGGATTTCGTCTGTCAACACCACCGTTTCTCCGGCCTCTAACGATAAAGGCCGGGTGGATTCTCCGGCAACGATTTCGGACTCAACGGGGTACCATGGATAGATCCGCGTGAGCAACTGACCGCGAAAGGGATGCCGGCTTTCGGATGTTGCCTGAACTTCCAATTGCAGGCGCGCCGGATCACTTACTTCTGTAGCATAGGCAAAAACATCATCGATATAAAATCTATCGGTAAGCTCAATATCCATCAGACCGGCATACCAGCCGGTCCAGGGGTCAGAGCTCATGTGGTGGCGAACCTGTTCCACCCGGTATGGATCTACCCGGACAGCAATCAGATTTTCCTTGTCCGGTTTCAGATATTCACTGATATCGATGCGCTCGGGAAGTCGTCCTGCTTGCTTGACGTGTCGGCCATTGATATAAATATCGGCTGAAGGTCGGACCGTTTCCACATTCAACACGGCCCGTTCAAAGGCATCCACATGGACCATTCGGCGCAGATAGAGCGCTTCTTCTTTTCTGCGTTCACCACCGTGAGCATAGCGGCGATAGGGTACTGCTTTCCACTGTGAATCATCGTATTTGGTCGTATGAAATCCGGTTGGATCGGGGCGGACGCTAAAATCGGTATCCAGAAAGGTTTCGATTTCAAAAGGATGAAACCGGACATCGTCTCCTGTAACCAGTTCATAACCGACACCCCAAATATGATCCAGAATCACCGTTCCATTTGTCTCTGCAACCATCGAACTGACAGATACAGAGCGGCTGTCATCGGGCGGATTTGAAAAGGAAACATAGTCGGCCAACAGATTGCCATTAACAGAAAAATTGAATTTCCCCTGCAACGGGTCGTCCTCTGCAAGCAAAACACGGCCGCTGCCATCATAAAATTCAGCCATGCTCAGGGCGGCCGGATATTCACCGGACGCCCCGGTAAAGACCACTCGCGCGTAGCGTGCCCGGACCGGCTCATCCCATGCAATCTCTGTCCAGCGATCCGTTGCAGAAGTCATTTCGTCCGTAACGGGAATCCATTGTTCCCTGTCAGCTGAAACCTCCAGTCTGAAGTTATATCTTCGGCCATCGCTTCTGCGAAAGGCCAGTCTGGCCTCAGCAAGATCACGCAGATCCTCAAGTTCAAAAGAAATCCACTGAGGATAACGGTTATCGCCTGCCTGCCAGAAGTTCCAGCCATATGCGGCATAGGCAACCGGGTGGAACCGCTGGTGGTATCGGTGTTGATCGGGGTCGATCGCAATTTCACTTGAAGCCTGGACATCGGTGCGGCCAAAATCCGGAGTCAATCCGCCATCCGGATCCATTTCTACCTCAAAATGATAGAATTCGCCCGGTGTATAAGATCCGGCGGGCATTTCCACGCCATCCACCTTGTAAAAAAAACGTCCGTTTTCGGCAAAACCAACCGCAACATAATCCGACAAACGAAACGTCACCCGGTCGGTAATGTCCGGAACCATTGCTGTCCATGAAAATTTCGTACGCCACGACTGCTCCGGAAAGGTCACGGTGAAGCTGTTTTTTGTAAGTTTTAATCGCTTGTTTTCAATGGTAACTCCTTCCGATTGGTTCCATTGTTGTATTTGCCGGAGTTCATCCAGAAGCTGTCCATCGCGATAGCCAAGATATTTCCAGTCATCCAGCCGGATCTTTTGACGCACCTCCGGCAACGGCTGTTTTTTCAGTTTACTCATGGCGGAAGCTACTTCATCGTCATGAATAACCGTCTGTTTCAATTCCGGATCATCGAAATACCGCCTCCCGTACTCTGCCCAGTTGCGCAGGAACTCCACTCGCTGTTCGGTGTTGAATATCTCTGTCTCTCCTTTGAAATCGGTTTCTCCATCAGCGGCAGGATCATCGGTGACATAACGAAATTCAAACGCCCTGGAAATAATCTTTGAATCGGTTTGCTGCATGTCGGATGGTAGGGCGAAAATGTGTGATGACAGGGCGATCGAGCCGGTCACCAGGATTATGGATACGTATCGTAAAAAATTCATTGTGTAACTCTTATTTTTAATGATACAATGAGAAATGATTTTGCAAAACACTGTGATTTATGAATTCAGGATGATGATCCGCAAATTTTTTATTAGCTTCCGACTTTCACAACCGGATGCCCCCAACAGGCCAAAACAGAACTAATTTCCATAACAAAGCTATAATAATGAATCAATTTTCAACAACAAACGATTATCAGGGAACACCAAGTTTTTACAATTCTCAGGAAGTTTTTGAGCGCTTTCTGGCCGGAACCTCCTATTATCTGGGACTGCAGAATGCGGTCAGTCGGCTTGTTTCACTTATTAAACCGAAAAACATGCTGGAGCTCGGGTTCGGCACGGGTGCCACGGCCTGTCGACTGGCATCGGAGCATCCGGATATCGGGATCGATGCCATTGATGCACGCGCCAACATGATACCCACAGGTGAAGAACAGGCGCGACTCCGGCAACTTGACAATGTTCGATTTACCCAGGGGGATCTTCTCGATTATGTGGATGAAAACAAACACCTGCCGGACCTGGTCTATATGCTGTATGTGTTTCATCATATTCCGGATCCATCAGAAAAAAAAATCGAATTTCTGAAAACCTGCAAAGATAAATTGCCGGAAGGAGGGTATCTCTGTATTGCCGATGTTTTCATTCCTGAAACACCAAACAAAACCGAGCTCGAGGCACGGCTGCTGCAAAACTGGAGCATGCGAATCATGGAAGCTTACTCGAGTGTGTTCTGGACAGCGCTGGATGATGTGAATCCAGAGTCGGTCGCCAGGGCACAACAGGCTGGACGCTACTCCATGAAACAGGAGCAGGAGGCGGGTGATCTGGTAATCCGACGGGATAAGGAGTACATGGTCAGTACCGCCTGGCTGGTTGAGGAGGCCGGAAAAATCGGTTTTTCCGTTATTGTCAATGAGCCGGTGAACACCGTCGGTGATTCGGTAGTTCTTCTGCGAAATGACACTTGAGATGCCGGGTGTCCGGTCACAAACAAACCCATAAGGTATACCATATGATGAACTCCAACATACGCGTTCGTTTCGCTCCGTCGCCCACCGGACATCTTCATATTGGCGGACTCCGCACCGCACTTTACAATTACCTGTTTGCACGTCACCACGGTGGTACGTTTGTGCTGCGCATCGAGGATACGGATCGTGCGAGGTACGTTGAAGAGGCTGAGCAGGATATCATCGAGAGCCTGGCCTGGGCCGGGTTGCATCCGGATGAAGGCCCGGCCATCATCAGCACGGATGAAAAAACCTCCGATGCCGATGCTACCGGCGGTGAGGCAAAAGGTGTCTCAAGGATTGAATACGATGCGGATTCCGACAATGGGCAACGCCCTTCGCAGCGCAGGTTGGGCTACAAGGGTACCTTCGGGCCCTATCACCAGAGCAAACGCAGGGAGCGGTACGTCACATACGCTCAACAGCTGATTGATGCCGGGCACGCCTATTATGCCTGCGATACGGTTGACGAGATTGAAAAGATGCGTGAACGGCTGC
>SKXL01000092.1 GCA_007128425.1 Balneolales bacterium
CTCTTGCCTTCATCATGGGACGTATAACAGCCTTGGAATAGTTGAATACGCTTTTGAGATTGGTTTGAATCACCTCATCCCACTGTTCTTCACTCATGCGCATGATCAGCGTATCGCGGGTGATGCCGGCATTGTTAACAAGAATATCGATTCCTGAAAAATCTTTCTGAGCCGTAGCTATTACCTTTTCCGCCTGGGCAAAATCGACAGCGTCTGCCTGAATTGCTTTTGCCTTTCTTCCAGTTGACGCAATCTGTTGAACCACTTTTTCTGCAGCTTCGGATGATCTAGCGTAGGTAAGTAGAACGTTTGCGCCGGCGTTTGAGAGTTGAAGTGCAATAGCTTTGCCAATTCCCCTGCTGCCACCGGTAACCACAGCTGTTTTTCCTTCAAGACTGAATTGTTCCAAACTCATGATTTGTTATTTCCCTTATTTATTGAAACCCTGAAACTTCGGCTTCCTTTATCGTTCTTTTAACAAGACCCTGCAATACATTTCCTGAACCCGTCTCAACAAAATAACGGGCTCCGTCAGCATGCATGCTTTCAATCGTCTGGGTCCAGCGCACCGGTTTCAAAAGCTGCATCTTGAGGTTTTCCTTGATTGTCTCCGCCGAATAGGAACCGGTACCGGTGACATTGGAATAGACCTGTGCCTTTGGGGATTGAAAAGCAAGGGTATCCAGTAAGGCATTCAGTTCATCCCGGGCCGATTCCATCAGGGGAGAATGAAAAGCTCCACTGACAGGCAGCTTCTTTACCAGTTTGGCTCCTGATTCCTTGAGCCTGGCCATGGCCTCTTCTACCGCCGTGGTGTGGCCAGAAATAACCAACTGCCCTTTTGTATTGTAATTGGCTGGTATGACGACGGCATCCGGCTCGCTCGAAACCTCGGTGCAAATTGCTTCAACCGCATTATCTTCGAGTCCAATAATGGCAGCCATGGATCCCGGATTGGTCTCACCTGCCTCCTGCATTAACTCTCCTCTGCGCTGTATTGCATTAAGGGCATCCTCAAATTTCAAAACCCCGGAAGCTGCCAGCGCTGTATATTCACCAAGGCTGTGCCCTGCAACCATATCTGCCTGGTGTCCTAACATTTCAAACAGGGCAAAAGCATGAACAAAAAGGGCAGGTTGCGTGAATCTGGTTTGTGTCAGGGTGGAATCCGGCCCATTGAACATCATATCAGTGATACGATACCCAAGTATGTCATTAGCCTGTTCACAACGGGATTTAAATCCGCTGTGGAACCGATAATGATCCCAGCCCATTCCTGTTTTTTGTGAGCCCTGTCCGGGAAACAGATACGCCTTTTTCATTTCAATGAGTATTTAAATGGCCCACGTAAGATACGTGGCACCCCATGTGTAGCCACCGCCAAAGGCAGCAAGAATCAATTTGTCGCCTTTGTTCAGCCGATCTTTCCAGTCATACAGACATAGCGGGATTGTCGCGGCTGTGGTGTTCCCGTATTTATCTATGTTTATCATGACTTTAGCAGGATCGAGATTCATTCTGCGTGCTGTTGCATCGATAATTCTCAGGTTGGCCTGATGAGGAACGAGCCAGTCCACATCATCACCGGTCAGGTTGTTCTTTTTCATAATCTCAACGGATACATCGGCCATACCCTCTGTTGCCCGTTTGAATACCGGGCGTCCTTCCTGAAAAATATAATGCATTTTTTTGTCAACGGTTTCATGTGAAGCCGGATTACGACTTCCTCCACCCAGTTGAATAAGCGTCTGGGTCATGTCACCTTCGGAATGCATTATGCTGTCGATAATGCCGTTTTCGTCATCAGCAGGTTCAAGGAGTACACCAGCAGCCCCGTCACCGAAAAGAATGCATGTGGTTCGATCCGTATAATCGGTTATAGCACTCATTTTATCCGATCCGATTACCAGTACGTTTTTGTATCTGCCGGATTCAATCATGCTGGTACCGGTTTCCAGAGCATAGAGGAAACCGGAACACGCAGCCGACAGGTCAAAAGCAAAAGCATTTTTCGCCCCGATCATCGACTGGGCAATGCATGCCGTTGCAGGAAACATGTAGTCCGGAGTCACAGTAGCAACAATTATGGCATCGATGGCTTCAGGATCTATTTTTCGTTGCTGAAGAATCTCTTTCGCCGCTTCTGCTGCCATGAATGCAGAAGCTTTGTCCGGATCCTTCAGGATGCGCCGTTCGCTTATGCCGGTTCTGGTCCGTATCCATTCGTCATTGGTCTCCACCAGTTTTTCAAGTTCCTGATTTGTCAGGACATAATCAGGCAAATAGTGCCCTACAGCAGATATCTTTGCTTTATAATTAGAATGCATTCCCTATGTGTTACAGTCCGTATTCCGGCATCATATCACATTTTGCAGGTGGTTTCCCGCCACACCGCTTACGCAACAGAGGCTATGATTTTTTTGTTGATATCGGTTTCGGCCATTCTGACCGCATTGAAGATCATGTTTTTAATAGCAACGGGTGAGCTTCCACCATGCCCCACCATACTGATGCCGTTGACACCAAGGAACGGCACTCCGCCCACTTTTTGATAGTCAAATGGAGAGAAGGCTTCCTCAAGAAGTGAAACCACCATGGCAACCTGTTCCTTGTCAAGTTGCCGCTTTTTGATGACTCCCATAAGAAGCATCTTTAGCGCATCGGGAATGGATTCACCAAATTTCAAAAGGATATTCCCGGTTATTCCATCACAAATGAAAACATCCGCCTGACCGGAAAGAATATCACGTCCCTCCAGGTTGCCGATAAAATTGGGCAGCGCCTCAAGCAGGACATGTGCCTTTTTCAGTGTTTCAGAGCCTTTTTCTTTCTCTTCTCCCACATTCAACAAACCGACGCGCGGAGTCTCTATTCCGATAATATCACGGGCATAGATATTCCCCATTACACCAAACTGAAACAGCATTTCCGGTTTGACTTCAAGATTGGCACCGGCATCAACCATTAATCCGAATCCTTTCACTGTCGGGAAGAGGGTGGCTATGGTTGGTCGAATAACACCATCAAGACGACCAAGAATAAAAGCAGAGGCAGCCATTAGCGCTCCGGTATTTCCAGCGCTCACAAAGCCGTCAACGGCACCCTTTTGATGCATACCAAGGCCAACTACGATTGATGACTGCGTCTTGTTTCTGACCGCCTGGGCTGGAGACTCTTCCATACCAATAACCTCAGGAGCTTCATGTAGAATGATACGACCCTCCGGATAGTCATGCTTGTCAAGTTCCTTTCTGGTATCCGATTCAGGCCCGATAAGAACGATGTTGATATTATCACTTTCCTGCACAGCCAGGACGGCTCCACTTACAGGATTTTGAGGATAATGATCACCGCCTGCGGCATCAACAGCAATTTTCATCATTGGATTTCAAGATGGGTAAATGTGATCGTTTCGAGTAGATACAAACTATTCCCCTTATACTTCACCGGCTGCTTTGACAACTTGTCGACCCCTGTAGTATCCGCATTCAGAGCAGGCGCGGTGGCGCTGATGCACCGTTCCACAGTTGGGACATTCCGTCAATGTCAGATCATCAAGTTTTTGATGAGTGCGCCGCTTGTCCCTTCTGGCTTTGGATGTTTTTCTTTTAGGATGTGCCATAATCAGATATTTAATTCTTTTGAAATTTTTGTTTTAACTCCGCCAATGCATCCCATCTGGGATCATGATCGTCTTCTTTTTTTCCAAAACTCGCTTCAAATTCAGTAATTTTACCATCTTTGATGTATCTGGGATGCAGTTTTTTAACGGGTATGCTCAGCAACACCGTGTCGTGCAGCTCTTTGGTGATATTGATGACATTTTGAAATGACTCCAGTCTTCTGAGGGTACCTGACAGCTCTTCACGTTCAACCGCGGCGTTCAACTGAAAAACCACTTCGTAGTTACTTTCAAGCGTGGTCTTATATTCCTCAAGAGAACGATCGCATGTCAATGTCGCCACGGTAGCGAGTTGACATTGTATTCTGAGGCTGTCTTCCTGTTTATTGAATCTGAACTTCGCATGAACCTGATGGATACCAGGGTGCTCAATGCCAAGTGAATCGGCTTTCAGCTCAAGCTGTTCCTCTGATAGCCCTCTGGGTATCTCATTGAAACGAAAGGTAACCATATCAATCTGGGTGTTTATAACTAAGCCGATAAATTTAGCAAATAATGCATTGATAAACAACGTTACGAAAACAGGCCGAATCTTCTCTGTTCAATCAATTCAATAACCTTACCCAGATCCTCCTTGCTATTGACAAAATCGAGGTGATCCGTATCAATAATCAGCTTTTCATGCGGATATCTGCTAATCCAATCCTCGTACAGCGTATTCAGCTTTTCCAGATATTCAATGCGTATCATACTTTCGTAGTCTCTTCCCCGCTGCTGAATCTGGCGAACAAGCGTCGGAACATCGGCCCTGAGGTAAATCAAAAGATCAGGTGGCGACAGAAATTCAACCATTTCATGAAACAGGCTGCTGTAGTTTTCAAAATCACGTTTGCTCATTAATCCCATTTGATACAGATTCTTCGCGAATATCTCAACATCTTCATAGATTGTCCTGTCCTGAATGAAGCTCTGCCGGGTGCCGACAATCTTTTTCTGGCTTCGGAACCGGCTTGAAAGAAAGTATATCTGCAGATTGAAGCTCCATCGTCTCATGTCTTCATAAAAATCTGACAAATAGGGATTATCATCAACCGACTCGAAGTATGCTTTCCAGTTATAGTGTTTGGCTAGCAAAGTGGTAAGTGACGACTTGCCGGCACCAATATTCCCTGCAATGGCGTAATAATAAAAGCGGGGGGCCTGTTTACTCGCAGGTGTTTGTTTTTCTGTCATGAAAATCAGTCCTTTTTACCCAGCAATTGATACATTGCTTTCTTATATGCCTCAACACCCGGTTGATCAAACGGATTTTCGTCCAGGCAGTAAACAAAAATAGCTGTGGCAAGTTCGAAATAGTAAATGGCAGAACCGAGGCTGGCTTCATCAAGCTTCTCGATATGAGCGACAAAAATCGGAACTCCACCCTCATTGTGAGCCTGAAGGGTTCCCTGGAAAGCCTTGTCATTTACCTGTTCCATGAACTTTCCAGACAAATAATTCAGGCCATCATAATCTTTGCTTTCAAGAGGGATTTTGATGGACTGATCTTCATCCACCACGTTTAAAAAGGTTTCCATAATATTGCGTTTCCCATCCTGAACCATCTGGCCAAGACTATGCAGGTCCGTTGAATAGCATGCCACCGATGGAAAAAGACCTTTGCCGTTTTTTCCTTCACTTTCTCCATATAACTGCTGCAGCCAGCCCCCCAGGGATGTCAGCGCCGGTTCAAATGATGTTACAAGGTCAATGGCGTAGCCTTTCTGGTAGAGTGCAAACCGGGCACTTACGTACTCGGAGAGATTGCGGCGGTCAGTTTTCATGCTCTGATAGCACTCCACAGCACCGTAAAATAGGTTTTTTACATCTATACCTGCTACGGCAATGGGCAGAAGTCCAACAGGTGTAAGTACGGAAAACCGGCCACCAATGTCATCAGGCAAAATAAACTTACGGTATCCATTCGCTTTTATAATCTGATTAAGTGCGCCACCCTCCTTGCTGGTTGTGCAAAAAATACGCGAAATCGCCGCGTCTCCATACCGGTCATGCATCCATTTCCGCAGGAATCGAAAAGCCAGAGCGGTCTCCATTGTGGTCCCGGATTTTGATATTACATTCAGATATACCTGCTTTTTAGAACCATCGGCGTTGGGTTTTTCCAGATGTGAGATCAGGCGCTGAAGGTATCTGCCGGATATATGATGACCGGCGTAAATGATTTCCGGTCCATTGTCGCTGAATTCCGGCGTCAGGGCTTCAATCACCGCGCGAGCTCCCAGATACGATCCCCCGATACCACATATGATGAAAACATCTGACTTTTCCCGTATTTCTGCACCTATGGATTCCATGGTTTCCAGGAGAGCGTCATTTGGCTCTTCGAGAATGGATTGCCAGCCCAGCCATTCAGCTCCCGGTCCGGAGCGAGCATCAAGCCGGTTTGAAGATTCCTTGACGGCAGTTTGCGAAAGATTCCACTCTTCGTCCGTTAGAAATGGGCGGACCAGCCCTGTTTCAATATTCATCATCTTCAGTTGATTATCTTATGACCTGTGCCAGTTCAAGAAGTTCAAAATCAATGCTCTTTTTTTCCGACCATGTCTTGTGCATTGGAGTCAGTGCGTTTTTATGGTTGAGTACGCCCGCCATGACGCTGGTATGTCCGTTTAGCAGCGCCTGAACAGCGGCGCTTCCTAGCCGGCCGGCAAGTACACGGTCGTGTGATGTGGGAGATCCCCCGCGCTGAAGATGCCCGAGCACACAGACCCTCATTTCGTATTTTCCAAAATCATCCTTCAGCTTTTCTGCCAGGCTTAACGCCCCGCCGGTTTCATCACCCTCAGCGACGATAACCAGGCTGCTTCTGCGTTGCACCTTGAATACCTTATTCAGGGAATCACGGATATAATCGATCTTCTTCACGGCCTCCGGCAGCAGTATGAGCTCCGCGCCGGTCGCGATGCCCGTTTCCAGTGCAATAAACCCCGCCTCGCGTCCCATTACTTCCACCAGAAACAGACGATCATGGGCATCCGCAGTGTCCCTGATCTTGTCAATGGCCTCCATTGCTGTATTCAGAGCGGTATCGTATCCAATCGTCTCATCTGTGCCAAACAGATCATTGTCAATGGTTCCGGGTACACCAACGACCGGAAAACCGTACTCATCGTGTAACACGGTTGCCCCCCGGAACGTCCCGTCACCTCCGATGGCAACAATAGCGTCGATGTTGTGTTTTCTGAGATTTTCAACCGCTTTTTTTCGCCCTTCTGCCTTTCGAAAATCTTCCGATCTGGCTGATTTCAGGATCGTACCACCATGTTGCAGGATATTGGAAACACTGTGATGATGCATTTCAATAAAATCATCATCGATCATGCCCTGGTAGCCGAAACGAACGCCCATCACGCCAAGGTCGTTCTTCGTAGCAGTTCTGACGGCAGCCCTGATTGCAGCATTCATTCCCGGAGCATCTCCTCCGCTTGTGAATACTGCGATTCGGTTTATTTTCCTAGCTGTCATTTTCCAGAGAATTTATTCTTAAAAATCTGCTAAATTGGCATTTTCATCTCATTTGTCAATTATTGTACCAACCGCATCCAAATATATCCGGTCGACAAGATACCAAATTATAATCTCAAAATGATCCGGACTTTTGAATGAAACCCGAAGTGACAGAGGACAACATCAATAACAAACAGGCACCAATCAAATCACTGAGTGATATTCAGAGACCCATAGCCTCTGAGCTGACGGCGTTCAAAACTCATTTCAGAAATCAACTGGACACCGAGGTATTTCTTCTGAACCGAATTGTGAATTACCTCATGCGCATGAAAGGCAAACAGATGCGCCCTATTCTTGTGCTGTTGTCTTCCAGATTATGCGGCGAAATCAACAATCGATCCTACATCGCAGCGACAATGATCGAGCTGCTACACACGGCAACTCTTATTCATGACGACGTTGTGGATAATGCTGACCGCCGCCGCGGATTTTTAAGCATCAATAAAGTTTGGAAAAACAAGGCAAGCGTACTGTTCGGTGATTTTCTGCTTGCAAAAGGACTTCTGGTCGCCATTGAATCGAATGAGTTTGAGCTGCTCAAAGTCCTGTCAACGGCTGTAAAATTAATGAGTGAAGGTGAGCTGCGCCAGTTAAAGGCCTCAAAGCTCCAAAACATGACCGAGGATAAGTACTACCAGATCATAACGGAAAAAACCGGCAGCCTGCTTGTTGCATGTTGCGAGTGTGGCGCAATAAGCGCATCTGCCGATGATATAACCCGCGAGCGAATGCGAACCATTGGTCATCATACTGGAATTGCCTTTCAAATCCGTGATGATCTCCTTGATTATAGCAAGCGAGAAACCGGCAAAACCGCTGGAAACGATATATACGAGCGAAAAATCACACTCCCTTTCATTGCAGCACTGGAATCTGCATCCCTTATAGAACGGCGAAAAATGCGCTGGCTTTATCGGAAGAGAAACAAAACAACCGATGAAGTCGAGAAAGTAAGGAGTTTTGTAAAAACGAAAGGTGGCTTTGAGTATGCCTATCAAAAAATGGAATACCATGCCGGATTGGCACTCAGCAAACTGAACGAGTTTCCCGATTCCGAAACACGACACCTGTTCTCCGAGTTTATCCGCTTTGTCATCTACAGAAAAAAATAGCAAGAACATACTTCCGTCCAGATCCTTTCTGTTTATTTCCGATGTCCACCTTGGCGCTTTTTCAGCGCAGAAAAACCGGGAGCTGGAGCTTGAGATTATCAAGCTGGTGGATTTTTGCAGGGAGCACAGACTCGAAATCGTGATTCTGGGAGATTTTTTTGACTACTGGATGGAATATCCTGGAAACAGAGTTCCTCCGGTTGGCCGCATGGTGCTGCAACATTTCTGTGATTATCATGTTAAAACCGGTAGTCATTCCCTGTTTGTTACCGGTAATCATGATAACTGGACCAACGGACACCTTGCCGACCTCGGATTTGATGTCGAGCACGAATACCGCATCCTCACTGATTCAGCCACCAGGATACTCGTTCTGCATGGAGATGGGCTTAAGGATCCTGCAATGAATCTTCCCAGGCCGGCAATGCATCGATTACTCAGAAATTCGTATTTTATTAAAATGTATCAGACATTTTTGCCTCCACGTCTCGGATGGATCGGCATGAGGCTGTTTTCCGGGAGCAGCAGAAAAACCGGAGAAAAGAAACGCAAATCATCCCGTGCCGACATGCTCGATTTATGGGCCAAAAATCGGGTACGCACAAATGATGAAATCCAGGCCATCGTCTATGGTCACCATCACCGGCAGCTGCTCTGGAGTGAAAACGGTCTGACCTGTTTGAATTGCGGTTTTTTCGGAGGAAAGAAAACTCTCGGCCTGTATGCAAATAAGGCATTTCAAATCGTTACCTGGAATGGAAGTGAAATGACACTTGAAACCCGGAACATGACGGTTGACAGAAGAGAATGACAGACAAGGATTTTGAAAATATGGACATGGACCGCTACCTGAATGATCCGGAATACAGAAGGAAAATGGCAAA